>JACDDJ010000672.1:1332-3024 GCA_013817065.1 Acidobacteriota bacterium | reverse complement strand
AAGACGAACCGCGACCGCCGGATTGCGATCTCTACGCGGCTGCGGGGGTCATGGAGCTTGCCGTTTCGATCCAGCACGTCACGGAGCACGCCACATGCGAGGGTTCGAGGCGCACCAGACGACTTTGCAACCGATTGCAACGGAGGACGGAAGAGGGGGCCAACAGCCGCCTCGATCGGCTGTCGGGAGTCACAGAACACCCAACGAAACCGTGGTCGGACGCGATACGACCATCATGTAACGCCGCTTCACACGGCGGGGGTCACTGGTTCGAATCCAGTAGCGCCCACCAACCCAACTTCTGGTAAACAAGGCACTTAGGGGAATGGCACTGAGGAAAGTTCGGTTCGCCTTTCCGGTCCCGTCGTGCGCTGGTCGTGAGCGTCCCAATCGGATGCGAACTGCGCCTGATGACCAATGACCTGTTGCGCTCGCAGGTGTGCCGCTCCGCCGACGAAGTCCTCAACACACTTGAAGACTGCAAGTCTCCGATACTCACGAAGGGCTGGACCTAACCCCTATAGGCAGAGCGATGAAGAAGATCGAAAACGTTCGGCTGGCTGACTACGTCCGCCAGCAGCGGAAGATCTATCGACGCTCATGGGCTACCGACACTCGTTCGTTCGTGAAGTTCGCGCAGGATTAGGTACCGGCCGACTGCCACTGAAACAGCACTCGAGGACGCACGCCCATGGATCTGATTCAGCACCAACGCGCCAGCTGGAGTACCGCACCGTTTTGCAGTGCAATTCTGGCTTTCGTTCTCATCACGATGCCTCCAGCGTCTGCGGGTGCGCAGGAACTGATGCCGACCTCCGCCAGCGGATGGACGGCCTTTGCGCCGCGGGCCGAGACTGCGCCGGCCGTGACCGCTTCCGCAGGAGGATCCGGTTACACGTTGAACATCCTGGGCAACGGCGTCCCCAACGTGTACGGAGGGTGGAAAACCCGGATCCAGGGAATACGTGGGGCTCGCTACTACCACTTCAGCGCCCGAGCGCTGCCGGCCGACATCGTTTCCATTCGCCAGTCAGTCACCGTGCTCCTTAGATGGCGCGGATCGTTTGGCGACGAAGTGGCACCTGATTACGTCTGGGATTACCGCACGGTTTCGGACGGCAGTATCGTGTTCGACCGAATCGTCCAGGCCCCGAGTGGCACCACGTCCGTCGAGGTCGAGGTCCTGCTGCAATGGTGCCCGAACGGTCGCGTCGCCTTCGATGCATTGAGCTTCACGGCAGCGGCGGCGCCTACGCCACGACCCGTGCGGGCTGCGGCGGTCTATTTCCGGCCGTCAGGAACCAGCAGTGGCCTCGAGTCCGTGCGACAGGCTGCCGGATATGCTGAGCAGGTGGCCGCCACCTACCGGCCCGATGTCATGGTCCTCGGCGAGCTGCTGAATGTGATCGGCGCTCCCGGATCCTATGACAGCAAGGCCGAAACGATCCCCGGGCCGAGCACCGATCTCCTCGCGGGCATCGCTCGTTCGTACGGCATCTACATCGCCTTCGGGATGCTCGAACGCGAGGATCGCTTTCTCTACAACACAGCAGTGCTGCTGAACCGCGATGGAAGCATCGCGGGCAAATACCGCAAGGTTCAACTCCCGCTTTCGGAAGCCTCGGGAGGCATGAGCCCGGGGGACAGCGTTCCCGTGTTCGACACGGACTTCGGACGCGTTGCCCTCCTGAT
>JACDDJ010000672.1:0-1322 GCA_013817065.1 Acidobacteriota bacterium | reverse complement strand
CCCTCCAGCGCGCGGAGCTGCTGCTGCTCCCCATCTGGGGTGGCAAGCCAGCACTCGTCCGCGCGCGCGCCCTGGAGCAGGCTATGTATGTGGTGGCATCCGGCTATGACTATGCGAGCGAAGTCGTCGACCCGCTGGGCACCGTAATCGACGCCGTCCAGACAGTGAGCCAACCCGGAGTGGCGATCGCGGACATCGATCTCAGTCACCGTTTCCGCGAGGCCTGGGTCGGTGACTGGCGGGATGTTTCCAACAAGGAGCGGCGCGCTGCGCCGTACGGTGCCACTGCTCCCCCACCAAACAATCCACCGCCCCCTCCACCGCCACCGGACGGGACAGCGCCGGTCGTGGCCCTCACTACGCCAGCATCTGGCGCCTCCGTGTCGGGAGTCGTCAACGTCGCCGCAAACGCATCTGACGATGTAGGTGTGGTCGCCGTTCGCTTTTCAGTGGACGGTGCGACGCTCGGCAGCGAGGATACGGTCACGCCGTACGCGGTGTCGTGGGACAGCAGAACCGTCGCGAACGGAACACACACGCTGATGGCGACCGCGTACGATGCCGCTGGAAACAGCGCGTCATCGTCCATCACGGTGAATGTCTCGAACACGTGCGGGCCGCAGGGCCGAAAAGGTTGCGGTGGCAAGTAACACTCACGGTATCCGGCTGGCCCGACGGCCGACTGTGGCGGAGGTGATCGTGCCTCCGCTCAATCCGAACGCGAACCCCTGATGCGCCACGCCGCCGGGGCCACCCGGCCGGAGCGGCTGATAGCGCGATGTGCGAGACGCTAGTACTCGTCGGTTTCGGAGTAAGCGGCCTGCACCTGTCCGACGGCACTCTCGTCGCCTGCGAGGCGACGCGTTATCTGCTGCTTCAAGTAGGCGACCGGATCGCGCTCGATGGTACGCAGGGCGAGCCATTCGGTCTCTGAGAGTTCGACGGTGAGCGAGCGAGTGGCAACGAGGTCAATTGGCATGATAGGGACGATGGTAGACGGAGGCTGGTTGGAGCGCCCGCATAACTTTCTTATGGTCGCCATGCGTTTTCCGAATGGCGCCGCTGCTTGATTAGCGCGGTGGTGCCAGCTTCAGATTGGGGATCGTCCGCTTCAGTGCGTCGAACAGGTGCTGCACGACGCGGGGCACGCGGCGGCCACGGACGTAGACCCACCCGGTCTCGCGCACCATCGTGACTCCAGCGATACGTCTGACGCGGAGAGATCCGTCGCGAGCCTCGCGCGCGAGCGCCTGGTAGGGCAGAATCGTCAGCCCCATGCCGATGGCGGCGAGTGCCTTCAGGATCTCGACGTTCTCAGTCTC
>JACDDJ010000101.1 GCA_013817065.1 Acidobacteriota bacterium | reverse complement strand
GAAGGAGGATCAACAAAACAGCGGGCATGGCGCCTTCGAGGCGCCGTTTGACGGCACGCACGGGTGGTTCTGGCAGAACTTCTCACAGACGCCAGTTACCATCACGGTAAAGACGAGCGGATACTACGAAAAACTTGGTCGGCCCTGAGCCGGGCGGACTGGACGTTGCCAGGTTGACACCATCACAGAGGAGAGTTCTATGAAGCTCATGAAGAAGTCGGTTCTGTTCCTGGGAATCGCGCTGGCGGCGCTGATCACCACCACGTCGGCCGTGCTCGCGCACGACATGCTGACCGAAGGCACGGTGCTCACGGTGGCGCCGACCAAGCTCGAGATCAGGTCTCCGAACAAGGCGACCAAGAAGGACGAGACGGTGGCGTTCGTCATCGACAAGAACACGAAGGTCACGCGTGGTGACAAGTCCGTGTCGTACGCACACGCGAAGATCGAGAAGGGTGAGCGCATCGTGGTCGTGGTCGACACCGATGCCCCAAAAAAGATGGTGGCGACGCAGCTGCGGCTGCAGGCGAAGTAGCAGCGCCCACGCACACCCGTGAGTTGCGGAGACGCCCGGTCGTCGGGCGCGCTACTTCGGCAGGCGCGCGGTGGCGGTCCGGACTTGGGACTTCGTGTCGCGGTCGGTCCACGCGAAGACCAGTTCATCCCCGCTCAGGACCATGCGCGGGTAGCCGCTCCCGCGGTTGCCGGCCATGCCGCTGATGGTGATTGGATCCGACTTCGAGCCATCCGGACGGATGCGGCGGACGCGGAACTGCGCGCGCTGCTCGGCGAACTCCATATAGGCGGCCACCGCGGAGCCATCCGGCAGCAGCTCCACATCCACGCGTCCGAGCGAGGCGGCATCGTCGAGCCGGATCGGCGTCGTGAAACTGCGCCCGGCATCGCTCGAGAAGGCGCCGAAGCTTTTTGGCTGGTCGTCTTTCGCGTTGAACCAGGTGACGGCGACATTCTTCCCGCGGGCGCTGAGGGCCGGCCCGTTCACCGGGCACGCCGGCACTTGCCAGCCGTCGGCGTGGACCGGCTTTGGCGCCGTCCACTTGCCGTTCTCCAACCTCGTGATGTAGATATCGCGCACTTCTTCCGGGCTGCGATCGCGGTAGGCGACAATCGGCCCGTCGGACGTCATCGCCATGGCGGTGGGGCAGCACTCGCAGACCCGGACGTCCAGTTCGGTTTCGGCGGTCTGCTTCCAGTCCTTGCCGAACGTGCCGAAGCGCAGCGTCATGTCGCCGGATCCATGGCCGTCCCCTCCGGGCGCAACGTGTCCGCCGGCCGCCATCTTCCGTCCGTCCAGCCACACCACGCCGAGCCCCGCTCCGGGCATCTGCATCAGGCTGACGAAACCATGCTCGGTCTTGGTGCCGTCGGCGTGAGGCGTGAAGGACGGCGACCAGGTCTTCCCATCGTCCTTCGAGTAGGAAAGCCGCACGTCATAGGCGTAGGTGTCGGCACCACTTTTCTGCAGCCAGTGCCCGACCAGTGTGCCGTCGTCGAGGCGGATCACCGATGGCACGTCGGCCCAGTTGACGAACCAGTCCTTGCCCGACGCGACGATCTTCGAAGCACTCCAGGCCGTCCCGTTCTTCTCTGCGAACTTCAGCGTCGCCTCAGGACCGTTGCGCTCGACCCAGCTGAGGATGACGCCTCGGGATGAGACGTGCAGCTGCGGCTGCGCACTGTCTGTGGCCGCAGGACTCATGATCGGCTCGATGCGGAGATTCCAGGAAGCAGGGTTCTGGGGCGCGGCGAGAAGAAGTGTGCCGGCAACGGAGGTCGATAACAAGGCTGTCAGCAGTGTGGTCGTTCGCATGATCGGGATGATATCGCGTTCGACTACATACCGGCGATCCGCGGATATGCGCCGCGGAGACGGCCTCGATGGAAGTGGATCCGCGCGGTGGCCGCCGCCTCGCGCAGCTGATTCGGTGATCCGCGGAAGAGCTCACCGCCGGTCGTGAGCACGCACGTCCCGGCCTCCATCGGCGGCAGCACATCGATGATGGCTCGACCTTCTTCGAGGGCGAGATGCCATCGCCTGGAGAGATGACCGG
This sequence comes from Acidobacteriota bacterium, assembly GCA_013817065.1. GTDB lineage: Bacteria > Acidobacteriota > Vicinamibacteria > Vicinamibacterales > 2-12-FULL-66-21 > JACDCA01. The sequence goes on along the minus strand of JACDDJ010000101.1, from coordinate 8,337 downwards.
CGTCGGGAGGTTCACCGCTGAATGCCAGACCAGCCAGTTCTTCCGCCGCGTACCGACTCGTTCGGGCCGCGTGTTCGAGAATGGCCGCCGGGCTGAACCCGGGATCCTTCCCGCACGCCGCCCAGGCGAGACAGCCGAGCGGCTGTACCTGCTCGCTGCAGGTGATGACGTCCACCCAGTCGCGCGGCTCCAGCCGTCCGACCAGCGCCAGGACCTTGTTCGTGGCCAGATCGAAGGGGTGCAGCGTCAGACCGAAGTCCGCGTGCGCGACCAGGGGAAAAAAGCGGAAGGCGCTGTCGCGAGTCCACTCCATGATCACCGCATCCGCGCCCTGCCCGATCTCCGCTTCGACGAGAGCCGGCCGCGCGCGAAGGACGCGGACGTCGAACCCCTTGGCCACGAGCAGTGCGTGATCCTGCTCCCAGCTCGCCTCCAGCGCGGCGTCCGAATCGTGGAACAGGTCGATGTCGCGAGAGACGCGTGTCGACGACAGCACCTCGTTGAGCGCGGCTGCGCCCGCGACGTAGCTTTCGCCAGACGCGACGCGATGACTGGCTACGAGCCGGCAGAGATGTCGCTGGAAATCGGTGAGAGCCATTGACGGATCGAAGCCGCCCGGCCGAACGCGTCGCGGTCGCCGTAGCGCTCCACGTAGCCGAGCACCCGCAGCACCTCGGTGCGCGTCCGAGGATAATAATCGTCCCGAAGGAACCAGAGACACCGGCTGCGATAGCGATCGACCAGCGCCCGGACCTCTTCGATCACCGCGTCGACGGAGCGCTCGGCTACCGGTAGCATGGACCGATTATACCTGCACGTTGCACCGCGGCTGGCCGGTCTCTACTGGTCATTGCGCACTGCGCTTGCTGCGGATCGACGGCAGTCCGGAGGGCGATCAAGAGCGCGAGGATCGACCAGAGTGATGAGGAATCATCGCGCGCAGAACTCCCCGGTTGCTATCCTCAGGTACGGGGATCGGACGCGATGAAACCCGGCGAAAAAAGGACGAATCCTGACCCCCCAAATAGCTTATTCTCTCACTCGTCGCTTGAGACTTACATTCATCGCAGATCGCCAAACCTGCAGGAGGAAATGAAGATGATGTCTCGTCGATCCTGGCTCTACGCCGTAGTGTTGCTGATGTTCTGGGTCCCGGTGGCCGCGCAGTCGACGACCGGGACAATCCAGGGAACGGTGCGGGATAACCAGGACGCGGTCGTGCCTGGCGCCGCCGTCGCGGTTCGCAACGTCCAGACCAATGCCGTCCGCTCGCTCACGACGGATCCGGCCGGCTTCTACCGCTTCCTGAACATGCCCGTCGGGGAGTATGAACTGACGGTCGATCTGGCCGGCTTCGGCAAGCACGTCCGCTCAGGCATCACGCTGGCGATGAACCAGGACGCGGTCGTGAATGTCGGCATCCAGCCGGCCAGTATCTCCGAGAACGTCGAAGTACGCGCCGACGCGCCGCTGCTCAATACGACGACGCCCGAAGTCGGTGTGCGTTTCGATACGACGCGGATCGCCGAGCTTCCGGTGAGCGGTGCGAGCTTCCGCGACGTCTTCGCCGTGGCGCTGTCAGCGCCTGGCGTCAGCCAGCTCGGTAGCGGCCAGACCGGCTTCGCGTCGGGCACGAACTTTTCGTCCAACGGCATGCGCGTCCGCTCGAACAACTTCATGATCGACGGTCAGGACAGTAACGACCCCAGCGTCACCGGACGCCAGCAGCCGATCAACAACACGGACATCATCCAGGAAGTCCGGCTCATCACGAACCAGTTCGCGGCAGAGTTCGGCCGCGCGGCGGGATCCGTGGTCGCGGCTGCCACCAAGAGCGGCACCAACAGGTTCCGCGGCTCCGCCTTCTGGTTCCACAACGATGAGAATCTCAACGCCCGGTCGAACCTCGACAAACGCGCCGGGCGGACCGAGGCTCCGTTCCGCGACGAGAACCAGTACGGGGGCACACTCGGCGGCCCGATCGTGCGGGACCGGACCTTCTTCTTCGGATCCTACCAGCGCTGGACCGACCGGCAGCTCGGCTCCGGCTTCACGTTGAGCGGCGCGCCGACCGAGCAGGGCCGCTCCGTCCTCCAGTCGATCGCGACCGGACGCCCGCAGGTCCAGGCTCTCCTGGAATATGTGCCGGCCGGCACACCCAACGGCAAGACGGCGAGCTTTACCATCGGCGGCCAGCAGTTCAACGTGCCGCTCGGCGACCTCACGGGCTCCTCGTCGGTCGTCTTCAACAACGATCAGGCCATGGCCCGGGTGGACCACAGTCTGACGCCAGGCCAGACGCTGGTCGGCCGCTACCTCTTGGGACGCACGCCGGAGAGCTCCGGAACGGGTCAGGTCACGCCCCCCGGACTGACCACGGTAAACACGTCGAATCAGCACGCGGTCAACACGTGGCTGAACAGCGTGATCGGCCAGCATCTCTCGAACGAGTTCCGCGTCGCCTGGTCGCACCTGGGCACCAACACCGGCGCCCAGGACCCTTCGTCGGAAGCCATTCCGTCGCTCGAAATTTCGGAGCTGGGCATGACCGGCTTCAACGCGGCCGCGAGCCGCACGGCCCCCGGGCTCGCCGTCAACCTGCCCCAGTTCCGCTTCAACGACCTCTATCAGTTCCAGAACAACCTGACGTGGGTACGGGGCGGCCACCTGATGAAGGTCGGCTTCGACGTGCGCTACCAGTACGTCAAGAGCTTCTTCTTCCCCACGATCCGCGGCCTGCTGCGGTACTCCACGCTGCAGACCTTCGTGAACGACGTCGCTGAAGCGGCCAATATCAACAAGCCGCTGCCCGGCGGTCAAGAGGTCAACTACTATCGGTGGTGGGATCAGTACTACTTCGTGCAGGACGAATGGCGGGTCCGTCCGTCACTGACGCTGAACCTCGGCGTGCGCTATGAGCTGCCCGGGAACAATATCCAGAGCCTCATCGAGCTGAACGAGGGGATCCTCGGCGCAAACAACAACAACGATGTATTCCGCCTGACCCCGGTGCCCAAGACCGACCGCAACAACGTCCAGCCGCGGCTCGGCTTCAACTGGTCACCACGCACGGCCGCGGGAGGGCTCGCGGGCCTGATCACCGGCGGCGATCGCTTCGTGCTGCGCGGCGGCTACGCGCGGACGCACGATTACGCCTTTCTCAATATCGCGCTCAACATCGTCAGCTCCTTCCCGTATGTTGCGGCGATCAACCGGAGCAATCTGTCGAACGCGTTCGTGCAACTGCAGTCGACACCTGCGGGCGTGCCGGCGGGCACGAACCCGAACCTGCTGACGCGGACGGTAGTGACGGAGGATTTCCGCGCTCCGTACGCCGACCAGTTCAGCATGGAAATGCAGCGGCAGCTCGGGCAGAACCTCGTCGCCCGCATCGGCTATGTCGGCACGTTCGGCAAGGACCTGCTACAGACCCTCGACGGCAACCCGCGCCAACCCTTCTGCGGCAACCCGTGCACCACCGGGCCGCGGGTCGACACGACACGCGGCGTGATTCGCACGCGCGCCAACACCGCCGAGTCGTGGTATCACTCGCTGCAGACCGGCATCGAGAAGCGGATGAGCGGCGGGTTGAGCGCGGCCGTCCACTACACGTGGAGCCGCTACACCGACACCGCGTCCGAGATCTTCAACCCGTCGTCGGGCGAAGTCGCCGTGGCGCAGGACTCGTTCGACCTCGCGGCCGACAAGGGGCGTTCGGCCTACGACCGTCCGCACCGGCTGACGGGGAAACTTCGTCTGGGAGCTGCCGTTCATGCGCAGCCAGGAAGGATTGATAGGCAAGATCCTCGGCGGCTGGCAGTTAGCGTCGTTCTTTACCGCGCAGAGTGGCGCGCCATTCACGCCGCTCAACGGCATCGACCCGACCGGCGCCCTGGCGGGCATCGACGGGTTGGTTGGCAACGCGATCCGGCCGAACCTGAACACGGACCAGGACCTCGCGAACATGACCATCCAGGAGCTCATCGAGGCGGGCGGATCGACCCTGTTCACCCGGCTGTGCGGCATGCCGAGCCCGACGTGCGCGGGCGAGCGGGTCGGTAACGCGCCGCGCAACCTGCTGCGCGCCGACGGAATCGGCAACATCGATCTGTCGTTCATGAAGAACACGCGGTTCGCCAACGGGCACAACGTCCAGCTGCGGATCGAGATGTTCAATGCCACCAACACGCGGAACTTCGGCATCCCCGACGGACGCGTGAACTCGGTGAACTTCCTCAACCAGTGGGCGACTGACGGCGGCTCACGCCGGGTGTGGGCGGCGCTGCGTTACAGCTTCTGACTCTCGTCTGAGGAAGAGCCCGGTCAGAAATCCGGCCCGGGCTCTTCCGTCTGGTGCGGGTGCACCGAGCCCGAAAGACACCGGCTGCGACAGCGATCGACCAGCACCCGAACGTCTTCGATTACCGCGTCGACGGGGCGCTCGGCAGCCGGTGGCATGGACCGAGTATACCTTCACGTTCGATGCGGCTGGCCGGTCGGTGATGCTCTCGACACCGATTAACAGGCGGCCGGTTTAGAGCATAACTGCACTCCCATTAATTTCCGTTAACGTCGCCGGCGCGTGTGCGCCAGGGTCATACAATCATCGGCATTCACGACTGTTCGGGCCGCACATCACCAGGAGATGACATGAGAGAAAGAATGACGGCGTTGGCCGTAGTCCTGCTGGCGTTTCCGGCGCTTGCCGCCGCACAAGTCAGCGTGCGCCCGCGGGAAGCCACGCCGTGGATGCCCGGTACGAAGCTTGTCGCCAATCCTGCGGCGGCTCCAGCCCTGACCATCCAGACCGGTGCCGCGGACAGTTCAGCCGCGCCAGGCGAGGCCGCGAAGATCGAGGCGTGGCTCAAAACCTATGACGAAGCCTTTAATGCCAAGGACCTCGACAAGCTTGGCGCCTTCTACCATCCTGAGGTCACCATCTATGAGGGCGGCGGCATCGATAAAGGATGGGCCTCGTACCGGGACGGGCATCTCGGTCCAGAGCTGAAGGCGTTCGAGAACCTGCAGTTCAGCCACGGCGAGCGGCAGATTCAGATCCTTAGCGACCGCTCGGCCTACGTCGTGTCCTCGTACACGCTGAAAGCCAAGATGGGTGAACGCAGCATCGACTCGGGAGGACTCGAGACGCTCGTCCTGGTCAAGGATGACGCTGCCGGGTGGAAGATTCGCCATAGTCATACGTCGAGCCGTCCGCGGCGCCCGGCGGCCGGAGGCAACGAGCCGTAGTGGAAAGACTGGCCGGCCTCTTGACTTCCATCGCGTCTATTCAAAACGTGAAGCGGACGCCCAGGCGCGCCGAGCGCGGAAGTGTCGGATGGGTGTGAATGTCCTCGACGCCGCCGGCCGGTTCGCCGGGCAGTCGTGAGACGTAGAAATAGTCGACGTCGGCGACATCTGCGTCGAGCAGGTTGAACACTTCCAGCACCAGTCGCGCCTTGCTGGAGAAGCGATACCCCAGTTCGCCATTCCACAGGGTTGTGCTCTCGGATGTGACGCTCGCGTCCTCGATCAGCGGCCGCGGGCCGAAATGGCGGACGCGGAGGCTGCCAAATAGCGGCTGGAGCGGTTCAGCGGTGATGCCGCCGGAGATGACACGGTCGAGCGCGCCGGGGATGTTGTCGCCGGCGGGATCGAAGTCCCTGAACCGCGCCCGCGAAATCGACAGGTCGGCATCCAGGGTCAGCCAGCGGTTCAGACGGGCGTAGGTGGCCCACTCGATGCCGAACCGGCGGCTCGGCCGGCCGGCTTCCGAGGTGCCGGCATCGCCGACAAACAACAACTCCGAATCGATGCCCAGGTACCACAGGGCAACAGTGGACTGGACGCCGCGGAAGCGGACCGTGCGGACGCCAAGCTCCGCTCCCTTTGCCCTGACCAGCGGCGTCACCCGGTCAACCGGCTCGCCGGTCAGCGGGTCCACGGCGATGACCGCGCCGCGCGCGTCGTTGCTGTGAAAGCCCATGCCCGCGTTCGCGTAAAGCTCGGTGCCGGCCCACGGTCCGAAGATCGCGGCAACCTTGGGGCTCACCAGGGCATCCGAACCGTCGCCTGAATTCAGGGGATTGTCCGAGACGACGGAGAACTGATAGACGTCGGCTCGCACGCCAACGGTCGTCCTGAGTGCGCGCGTCCATTCGATCTCGCTTTGCGCATACGAACCCACCATCGTCTGGCCGACTTCGTCCTCCCTGGTCGTCGAGAGCCGGCGTCGCAAGGCGGTCTTGTAGAGACCTACTGGATGCAGCCAGTCACGTCGTACCTGCAACCCGACGGCGCTCTCGGTGTGCCGTTCGAAGAATTGACCCAACCGCCGGTACGTGAAGCGTCCGCCGGCCGCGGTCCTCTGCTCCTTCTGCTCGAACTGGTCGCCATTGTCTGGGTCATCGAGAAAGTAGGTGAAGTTCGAGAACAGGTTGAGACGGTTCCGCAGCGCGAACCCGGTCGCTCGAATCGACGACGACCCGATCGAGCGCTGGAGCTCCGCCGTCACGCTGTGGCGATCCGCCGTACCTTGATCGCTCGCATCGACCAGGCCGAAGCGGGAAATCGACCCGCTCGACACCGCGCGCGCCGGAACCTGGTCGGTGGAACGCCAGTCCGCCCAGTAACCAAGGCCGGTAATCGAAAAGCCATTCCGGTTGTTGCCGCGGCTGTACCGCAGCACACCGTTCACCTTCCGAAAGTCGTCCGGGCGGACCCACGGTCCATCATTGTGATTGAGCTCGAGTGCCGCCAGAAAGTACCCGCCGCCGAGGCGCGGCGACGCCGCACCAAGCACACGCCCCCAGCCATCGTTCCCGCCACTGAGCAGCAGCAACGGTTGATCGAGCTGATTGACGTAGTTGATATTCGCGGCGCCTGCCGCGGAAAAATCTCCCTCGTCAGCGTAGTACGGTCCCTTCTTGAACTGCACGCCGCTCACGAGCTCGGGGATGAGGAAGTTGAGATCCATCCAACCGTGGGCATGCGCACCGGTTGGCGTGTTCACGGGCACACCGGCGACCGTGGTCGCGAAGTCGGTGCCGTGATCGAGGTTGAAGCCGCGGAGGAAATACTGATTGGCTTTCCCTTCGCCGCTGTGCTGGCTGACGATCATGCCCGGTACGGTCTCCAGCACCTCGCCGGCCCGCATCACCGGGCGTGCTTCGAGCTGCGCGGCGGTGATCGCGCCCTGACTGGCGGCGGCGGCAATGCCGACGAGGCTCTCCGCGGGGTTTTCGATATCGGCCACGTTTCGAAACGTCGTGGCGCCCGTGACGATCACGTCCGCATTGAGCGACAACGCCAGCACCGCGTCGGCTTTCACCGACGCCCCATTCCCGATCACGACGTTCCGCCGCAGCACGCTGAAGTTGAGCAGTCGATAGGTCAACTCGGCACGGCCTGGCGGCACCGCCTCGAAGCGGTACTCACCGGCGGCGTCGGTGGTGGTGATCATCTCGCGCGAGCCGGCGACGATATCGATGGTGACACCCGGAAGAACGCCCCCGGTCTGATCGATGACCCGGCCAGCAACGCGCCCGGCGTCCTGTGCATGGATGGTCTGGCCGGCTGCGATCAGCATCCCGCCGAGAATTATTGCTATCCTGACCCGTGTGCGTGTCTTCATCATGAATGCGTCTCGAGCTCAGTCTAGAAGGTGACGCGGTCGCCCGAGGTGTGGCATGTTGTCGCATGGCTGCCGGTGGTGCGGTGGACGACGTGCGTCGCGCTGTGGACGATGTTCGCCGTCGTCTGGTTCTTTCCACATCTCCACCTTCCGTTACGCGCTATCGTCCCGCTCGGATTGACTGCGGCAATTTGCCGCACCGCGGTCGCGTTCGTGCTGCACGCCCGGCGGGCGTCGCCTGGACCGCTGCTCGGCTTGTCGCTGGTCGCTGACGCAGGGCTGCTGACGGGTCTGCTCGACATCACCGGCGGACCCTTCAATCCCTTCATCGTCATGTACGTCACGTATGTGTGGCTCGCTGCGGCGACGTCATCGCCGCGCTGGGGCTTGGCGGTGGCCGCGGTTTCCACCCTCGGCGTGGCCTGGCTCGTCGCCGACGACCTGCAGGCAGGAAGCGCTGAACACCACCGACTCAATGATCTGCCGACGCACCTGTTCACGATGTGGCTTGCCGCTGCCGCGGTGACGGAGCTGGTCGCGCACTACGTGGCCCGGGCTCACGCCGCGCTCGCCCATCGGCAGGCGCAGCTCGATGAAGCACGCGATCGTGCCGCCAGCAGCGAGCGTCTGGCCTCGCTTACCACCCTCGCGGCCGGCGCCGCTCACGAGCTCTCGACTCCGCTCGCCACCATCGCGCTGGCCGCACG
>JACDDJ010000671.1 GCA_013817065.1 Acidobacteriota bacterium | reverse complement strand
GTGTGGGTCCCGGGGATATGTCCGGCCCGCGTGGATGAGACGTCAACCGCGGCGCCGGCGCGCTCCACGACCCGCCGCAAGCCCACCGCCGTTCCCGAGGGCGCGTCCTTCTTCGCCGCATGATGGGCTTCGTGGATCCAGGGGGCAAAGCCACGCGCCACCAGCAAATGTGCCGACTGCTCGGCAATCGCGAGGAACAGGTTCACCCCAATCGCGAAGTTCGGTGCAGCCAGGACACCCACTGTCGTCCCGGCGAGCGCGTCGCGCACGGCCGGCTCCTCGTCGTGCCAACCGGTGGTGCCGATCACCAGGGATGGTTCCGCGCGCGGCCAGCGCCCTGGCATTGGCCGCGACAGCGGCCGCGGCGGAGAAATCGATCGCGACGTCCGCAAGCGGCCAGCTGTCGGGCCGGCCCACATTTGCGCTCGTCACGATTCCCGTGACCTCGACGCCGTAATCCGGCGCCAGTGCCTCGACAAGCCTGCCCATGCGGCCGTGCCCCACGAGCAGCACGCGCAATAGGTTGGTCATCGTCCTGCCTCCGCCATTTGGAAGAACGCGGCGTGCAGTCGCGTCATGACGGCGGGCACATCGGCGTCACTCAACACGACGGTCACGTTCCGACGCGAGGCCGCCTGCGAGACCATTCGGAGCGGGAGCCGGCCGAGCGCCGCGATGACGCTGACGGCGCTGGCCGGGTCCGTGCGCAGGTTGTCGCCGACGGCACTGACAATGGCCAGGCCGCGTTCGACCTGGACGGACCCGAAGCCGGCGAGATCGCGCTCGATCGCCTCGATCCGCCGGTCATCGTCCAGCGTCATCGAGACGCTCACTTCGGAGGTCGTGACCACGTCCACCGAGGTCGCGTGGCGCTCGAAGACCTCGAAGGACCTTTCGGAGGAAGCCGTGCGCGTGCAGCATTCGCGTCGACGTCACATTGACGACCGTCACATTCCGCTTGCAGGCGATGGCGGTCAGGGCGCGGTCAGCGCCGCCGCCATCAGCGGTGATGAGACTGCCTGGATTGCCAGGGCGCAGGGTGTTGAGGATCCGCACCGGGATGTTCTTTTCGACCGCCGGCAGGATCGTGCTCGGGTGCAGCACCTTGGCACCAAAGTAGGCGAGCTCGGCGGCCTCGTCAAAGGACAGCCGGCCGACCGGCTGCGCGTCATGGACGACACGCGGATCGGCGGTGAGCATGCCGTCCACATCTGTCCAGATCTGGATCTCCGCGGCATCGAGGGCCGCGCCGAGGACCGCGGCCGAAACGTCCGAGCCGCCCCGGCCAAGCGTCGTCGATGCCCTCTGGCGTTGCGGCAAGAAGCCGCCCGTGACCCCAACCTCGCCGGCCTGCCACGCCGGCGTGATCTCACCGGCCGCCGCGATCGTCGTGGCGGCAAGATCCGGCCATGCGGCACCAAACCCCGCATCGCTGACGACGGCGCGGCGCGCGTCGATCCACCGTGCCGGAATGCCGCTCTCTCGTAACAGCGTCGCGACGATCCTGCTCGAGAGCAGCTCACCTGCGGCCGTGACACGGTCCGCACCGCGAGGTGTGAGCTCCTGCAGGATCGCGACAGAAGTGAGCACCCCTCGCAGCTCATCGCACGCGCGCGTCACCTCCGCCGCTATGTCGCACGCGATCGCGGCGTCCGCAAACAGCTCGTTCACCACCGCGAGATGACGCGACTGCAGTTCGGGCAGGTGGCGTTCGACCTGTTCAATTCCCCCATCGCGCGCAGCCCGGCAGGCCGCCAGGAGCGCATCGGTGACACCAGACATCGCGGAAACGACGACAACGATGTGCCGCGATCCAGCCGTTGCATCTTTAACGATGCGGGCGACGTCGGTCATCGCGGCCGCACCGGCGACCGACGTCCCGCCGAACTTCATGACGAGCGGCCCGGTCATCGCTCCTCCAGCCAGCCGTCCGCCAGCATCAGTTCAGCGTTGAGGATGGCGGCCCCCGCCGCGCCACGAATGGTGTTATGCCCCAGGGCAACGAACCTGGTGCCGAGGATGGGGCAGGGGCGAATCCGTCCGACCGACACCGTCATGCCCGTGCCGCGGTCGGCGTCGAGTCGCGGCTGCGGACGATAGGGTTGCTCCAGCACCTCGATCGGACGGGGCGGTGCGCTTGGTAGCGCGAGTTCCTGCGGCCGGCCGCGCCACTGGCGCATCGCCTGCGCCACTTCAGTGGCCGACGGCGCATTGTCCAGGGTCACCGATACGGTCATCGTGTGGCCGTCGATGACCGGCACCCGGTTGGTGTGCGCGCTGACGACGACGGCGTGATGCGTAACCTGCGTCCCGGTCAGCTCGCCAAGGATCTTGTTCGACTCCGTTTCGATTTTTTCCTCTTCACCTCCGCCGATCTCCGGAATCACGTTGCCGATGATGTCGAAGGAAGGGACGCCGGGGTAGCCGGCACCTGACACCGCCTGCAGGGTGGTAACGAGGGCCGACCGCAGACCAAAAGGCCTGAGTGGCGCGAGCGCCATCGCCAGCACCACGGTCGAACAATTGGGATTGGTGACGATGGCTCCACCCCAGCCGCGCGTGCGCCGCTGCACGTCAATGAGGGCGAGGTGGTCGTGATTGATTTCGGGGATCAGAAGGGGCACGTCCGGCATCATCCGGAAGCTGCGCGCGTTGCTGACCACGAGGTGGCCTGCGGCCGCAAACGCCGGTTCGATGTCGGCGGCCGCCGCGGCGTCCAGAGCCGAGAACACGAGCCGTGGACCCTGACCCGGCGTGCAGGCCTCCACGCGCTGCGCGGCGGCCGACGCCGGCACGGGGCCGCCCAGCCGCCATGTCGCGGCGTCCGCATAGAGCCGGCCTGCCGAACGCTCGCTCGCGGCGAGCCAGCGCGGACGAAACCAGGGATGCGCGTCGAGCAACCGGATGAATTGCTGCCCCACCATGCCGGTTGCCCCGAGAATGCCAACGTCGATCACTGCCGCCACTCTGACTCCTGTCGTGCGTTCGAAAGATTTGAACCGTACCGAAAACCTCGGAGAGCGATTAATG
>JACDDJ010000100.1 GCA_013817065.1 Acidobacteriota bacterium | reverse complement strand
CACATCAGCGGTGGAGCTGTACGACGCCGACGGCGCCATCGTCAGTTGCTTCGCACTCAACTTCCCGGAATACACGAACACGCCGCGTCCGCCGCGAAGCTCCGTCTCATGCGATTGGAAAGTGTTCGGAGAGGCGGCGCCATTCGGCGCCAACGAGCGTCGGATGCTTCACGCCGAGAAGGGCATCTGCGAAGGCCCGCGGGTCCTCGGCTCGATCGTGCTGCACGTCGGTCTCGATTACCGAACGCTGCCCTTCATCACATCGCAAAGCCCGTACTTCGAGGTCTTCCGTACGGAAGGCGGCGCGCCTGCCGAAGGAACAACTGGCAGTGATGTCGACCTGGTCATCTACGGGTGGGGACTGACGCCCCTCTACGCCTCCGGCGCCGTCGCCTGGCCGATCACGCCCGAGCTCTTTGCCCGCATCTACAGCAGCCGCGAGCCGTTCTGGACGGAGATCGAGCAGGGCAACGTTCACTGGAACGTGTTCTTCTCGAATGACCGGAATGGGATCTACGGCCTTGGCTATCCAGCCCTGACGCTGTTTGATCGCCTCGTCCATCTTGCCGAGCTCACGACACTCGCCGGAGCGGTCTTCGTTCTGGTCCTGCTCGGGACGGCGTTCTTCACGCGGGTCGCCCGTGAACGGCCGCGCGTCGGGCGTGCCCTCCTGCGAGAAATCCGCGCCAGTTTCTATCGCAAGCTGTTTCTGGCCTTCGTCCTCGCCTCGATCATCCCGGTCCTGACGCTCGCAGTGGTGATCCGCGCGTATTTCGCGGGACTGCTGCGCGCAGATGTCGAGGCCGAGGCGGCACGCTCGGCGTCCGTCGCGCGCCGCGTCATCGAGGAAACACAGGCGCTGCCGCTCCGAGGCGGTGAACCGCTGCCACCGGCAAGCGACGATGTGCTGGTGTGGATCAGCCAGGTGATCGACCAGGACGTGAATATCTTCAGGGGCCCGAGCCTGCTCGCCACGAGCGAACGCGACCTGTTCGCCTCCGGACTGCTGCCGACGCGCACGCCTGCCGCCGTCTACCGGGCCATTGCGCTGCAGCGACTCCCCAGCTTCGTGGTCGAGGACCGGATCGCGACGCTGCCTTACATGATCGCCGCTACTCCCGTCAGCGCCGGTGGACGTGAGGCAATCCTGACGGTGCCGCTCGCCAACCAGCAGCGCGAAATCGAACGCGAGGTGGACGAGATCGATCGCGGCATCCATCTCGCTGCGCTGTTCTTCATCCTGGTTGGCGCCGCGATGGGACTCTCGATGGCCGAGCGCATCGCCGACCCGGTGCGGCGGCTCACCCGCGCAACACGCCGCATCGCCAGCGGCGACTTCGATGCCCGCATCGCGGTCCGCTCCGCGGACGAACTGCGACGACTGGTGGATGCGTTCAACAGCATGGCCGGTGAGCTGAAGGCACAGCGGACGCAGCTCGAACGCACTCATCGTCTCGAGGCCTGGGCCGAGATGGCGAGACAGGTGGCGCACGAGATCAAGAACCCGCTGACACCGATTCAGCTTTCCGCCGAGCACCTGCGCCGGGTCCACATCGATCGCGGCGAACCGATGGGCGCGGTCTTCGACAGCTGCGTGACGTCGATCCTCGGGCAGGTGCGCTTGCTGCGCCAGATCTCGTCGGAGTTCTCGAACTTTGCTTCGTCCCCGGTGGCCCGCCTTGCCGCGGTGCATCTTCCGGAGCTCGTTGCCGAAGTCGTCGATCCCTACCGGACAGGTCTCGGCGATCGCGTTGTGATCGACAACCGCGTCGCGCCGCCGTTGCCGGCGGTGCTGATCGATCGCATCCTGATCGGACGCGCGCTGGTGAACATTATCGAAAACGCGTTGCACGCGATGCCGTCCAAAGGATCGATCACGCTGACGGCAGCGACAGCCGACAATGCCGTCGTGCTCAGAGTCCGCGACACCGGAATGGGAATGGACGAGGAGGCGCTGGCAAGAGTCTTCGAACCTTACTTCTCGACCAAAGCGACCGGCACCGGCCTGGGGCTGCCAATTGCCAGGAGGAACGTCGAATTGAGCGGTGGACGAATCGACGTCGAAAGCGCGAAGGGTGAGGGGACGACCGTCATCTTGACGTTGCCGCTACACGGACAGCACGGGTGAATGGATGACACGGACTCGTCGGAGCAGACGGAGCCCGCGGAGACGTTCAGCACGGAGACACGGGGACACGGGGACGCACGGAGAAGACGGCCCGGCTCTCGCGTCATACCAATCCTGTACGAGGTGGTGAGTCTTCAGCCTGCTTAGTGAGAGAGGTTTCTGTCTGCCCCGTGTGTCCCCGTGCCCCCGTGGCTCCGTGCAGAACGTCTCCGCGAACTCCGTCAGCTCCGCTCTATCCGTGTGCCCCGTCGGGGTGACGCCGATGCATCCGGCCCATGATCCAGAAAGCGATCGCGAACGCCGTGTAGGAGTACGCCATCACGACGAGCGCGAGCCTCGGATGCGTCGCAATGAGCGCGATGATGACGGCGCCCATGAAGAGGGCGAGGTAGGAGCGTCGCCAGCCGACGTCGATCGCCTTGACGCTGCGGAAGCGAATCGTGCTGACCATCAGCAGGGCCGGCACGAGGACCATCGCCAGCGCCGGAAGCGCCTGCCGCCACTCCTGTAGCCCCACTGGAAAGAGGTAAACAGTCGAGGCGATCACCCCGGCCGCAGCCGGACTCGGCATCCCGGCGAAGTAGCGCTTGTCACTCGGATTGCCAGTCTGGATGTTGAACCGCGCGAGGCGCATGGCGGTTGCCGTCAGATAGAGAAAACCGACCGCCCACCCAAGGCGCCCGAGCGGCCACAGGCCCCAGGAGAATGCCAGGACGGCTGGCGCTAGGCCGAACGACACGATGTCGGCGAGCGAGTCGAGCTGGACGCCGAAGGCTGACGTCGAGTTGGTCAGCCGCGCAAAGAAGCCGTCGAGCGTGTCGAGCACCATCGCGATCCCGATCAGCAGCGCCGCGGTGTCGAAGTCCTGGCGATTTGCGTAAACAACGCAGGCGTAGCCGCAAAAGAGATTTGCCACGGTCAGCAGCGAGGGGAGCAGGAAAACGCCGCGGCGGAACCGGCGCGTACGGTCGGTCCGACGCCGGCCTGACCTATCGAGCACCGCTGGTTCCCATGCTTGCCAGGACGGTCTCCCCGGCGACGGTGCGGTCGCCGACCGATACGCGCAGTTCGGCGTCGGGCGGCAGAAAGACATCCATCCGCGAGCCGAACTTCATCAGGCCAATCCGCTCGCCGCGTTCGAGTTCCTGCCCTTCGACGACGCGGCACACAATGCGCCGCGCCAGAATTCCCACCACCTGCCGGACGACGACCGTCCGGCCGTTGGCGTCGATCCACAGCTCGTTGAGTTCGTTGTCGTTCGAGCCTTCGTTGTAGGCGGGGAGAAACTTGCCCGGCTTGTATTCCATCCTGATAATCCGCCCTTCCACTGGCGTGCGGTTCATGTGGACGTCCATGGGCGACAGGAAGATCGTGATCTGTTTCCAATCCCCGGGCGGCGCCCAGCGGCCGTCCGTCGGTCCAGCGATCATGACGCGGCCATCGGCCGGAGCGACGACGAGCCCCGGCGCCTGGGGCACCTGCCGCTCGGGATCCCGGAAGAAATAGGTCAGAAACCCGCCCAGCAGGGCAAACGACGTAGCGATGACGGGACGCTTGGCCACCGCCGCGATGGCGGCCGGAACCAGCGCGGCGCCGATGATTGGGAACCCTGCGCGATCGATCTTCATACCGGAAAGAATGCCGTACAAAGCAGAAGAGGGCCAGTGGCCGGAGCGTGCGCTGGGGAAAAGCGCGGTCCGGCGGCTGGCCCTCGGCTGAAAAGAGAACGCCGGGATCGACCTCAGTGATGGGCGGCTGGGGCCGGCTCGACGTCGCCCGCACGGCGTCGCAGAATGCTCTCCATCTGGTCCTTGAGATGCAGTTTCTCTTTCTTCAGCGTAACTTCTTCGATGTGTTCGGGGTCGGTGAGGTAGGCGCGTTCAGCGTAGTGGTGGAGCCGTTCGTCGAGATCGTGGTGCCGGGTGGCGAGTTGGCGGAACTCCTCGTCGCTCTGCAGGAGTTGCCGCTTCACTTCTTCGAAGTCAATTTGCATCTTCGCCCTCCTTTGCGCTCATGCTTCAATCGCCGTTGATCATAGGCGCACGGTAGCACAAGACCATAGGGGCTTCAAGTTCATGGTTTTCGCGGTCCAACCTCATGGATCGAGCCATAAAATCAGCCCGTCCTCATCCGGATTTTCGTAGTATCCGGGCCGGGTGTGCGTCACCGTGAAACCGAGACCTTGGTACAACTGGATCGCCGCGATATTCGAAACGCGGACGTCGAGCGTTGCGGCGCGCACCCCGGTGGCGGCCAGGATGTGCTCCAACAAGGCACGCGCGATCCCCTGCCGCCGCCTCGACACCTCCACCGCCACTGTGTTGATGTCGACCCGTTCGGTCCCGAACACGTAGCACGCGCAGAACGCGATGATCTCCTCGCCGTCGCGCCCCACCCACAGCTGCGTGACCGGCGACTGCATCATCACGTCGAAGGTGTCGGCACTCCAGGGATTGGTGAAGGACGCAGCCTCCAGCGCCAGGAGGGCGGCACGATCCTCGGCGGACGGTTGATGCAGCCGCTCGATCCGCAGGGACGGCGGCCGCGTGCTCACGCGCCGGCGCGCCGGTCGCGCGCGATCTCGGCGTCCGGCTTGCGGACGTAGATCGGGATCACGGCGTGTGGCAACACGGCACGATCGGGTGATCCGCCCGCGATCCGCGCAATCGCGATGGCGAGGTGCGGCACCACGGCGGCGACGCGCACGTCCCCAAGGCCACGCTCGATATCCGCCCGGTAGCGAACGGCGCCATCCCCTTCGAACCCCGCTCCACTCACCCACTCGCGATGGTGTTCAAGGGCGTCCGACGGTCGCGCTGCGATCGCCTCGCTGAGCGGACGCGCGCGGCCGTCGCCACGCTCGAACACCTGCGCAAAGACCTCGCCCCGTTGGGCGTCCATCCACGCCGCGATGCGCGCCGGCCCCGGCGGCGCCGCGACGGCGATCGCTTCCAGCGTTGACACCGGCACGATCCGTCCGCTCCGCGCCATCGCCAGCCCTTGCATCGTCGCGATGCCGATGCGCAAGCCGGTGAACGAGCCGGGACCGGCCGCGACAGCGAAGAGCTCGACGTCGCTGATCTGGACGCCTGCAACGGCGCACGCCTCGATCAGGTCTCCGGGAAGGCGCTGGCCGTGCGTGAGCGCCGGATCGCCGCTCTGCTCATAGAGGACCGCATCGCCACCCAGCGCATCGCTACGCAGCAGCGCAACGCTGCCGGCGCGGGTGGTCGTGTCGAGAGCAAGGATCAGCACGGCAAGCTCAATCTGCTCAATGTTATATTCAGACTTCTGCGTTCCTTGAGCCTTTCATGACCGCTCCAACCGAGCCCGCCGGCGCCACGCCGGCCATGCGGCAGTACTTCGATGCCAAGCGTCAGCACCGTGACGCGATCGTGTTCTTCCGGATGGGCGACTTCTACGAGATGTTCTACGAGGACGCGCTGACCGCGGCGCGCGCGCTGGAGCTCACGCTGACGTCACGCTCGAAAGACTCAACCGGTGGCGCCATCCCGATGTGCGGTATCCCCTTCCATGCGGCGGATGGGTACATCGCGCGGCTGGTGAAGAAGGGGTTCCGCGTTGCGGTCTGCGAGCAGATGGAGGATCCGAAGAAGGCCAAAGGGATCGTCCGGCGCGAGGTCGTCCGCGTCGTGTCGCCCGGCACGTTGACGGATTCCGGCTACCTCGACGCCCGCGAACCGGCGTTCCTCATGGGCATCGCGCCCGCCGCGAAGGGGGCGGGGTACGGGATCGCGCTGCTCGATCTCTCGACCGGGGAGTTCACCGCCACCGAATACCTCGGCGCGGACGCGCGGCAGACGCTCGCCGACGAACTCGCCATTCTGCGACCGCGCGAGATCGTCGCGCCTACGCAGTTCGCCGACGCCGACGCACTCGTGTCCGAGTTGCGTCTCGGCGCCCTCGTCACGCACACCGACGACTGGGCGTTTGATTTCGAGGCGGCGCGGCGCACGCTGCTCGAACAACTGCGCGCCCACAGCCTGCAGGGCTACGGTCTCGACGATCATGCGCCGGCCACCTGCGCGGCCGGTGCGCTCGTTCAGTACCTCCGCGAAACGCAGAAGGCGGATCTCTCACACATTCGCGAGATCGCGTTCCGCACCGGTTCGGACTGTCTCATCGTCGATCCCACGACCCTGCGGAATCTGGAAGTCGTGGAGGCGGCGCAGGGCGGCCGCGCCGGCTCGCTGCTCAACGAGATCGATCGGACCATCACTCCGATGGGCGGGCGGCGGTTACGCGGCTGGCTGCTGCGTCCGCTCCTTTCGCTCGAACGGATCCAGGACCGGCTCGACGCCGTGGAGGAATTCGCCTTCCGTTCTACCGAACGGGTGAAGGTCCGCGAGACCCTCAAGTCGATTCATGACATGGAACGGCTCGTCGCGCGGGCGTCACTCGGCACCGCCGGGCCCCGTGACCTGGTGGCGCTCAAACAGTCGATCGCCACCGTCCCGCGGGTGCGGATGCTGCTCAGCGAGCTCCAGGCGCCGCTCGTTCGCAGCCTGCTGGCGGAGATCGACGACCTGGCTGATATTCGCGACGCCCTCGACGCAACGCTGATCGACGAGCCGCCGGCTCTCGCCCGCGACGGCGGCATGCTGCGCGACGGCATCGATCCCGAGCTCGACGACCTCCGGAGCATCAGCCGCTCCGGCAAGCAGCGCATCGCCGAGATGGAAGAGGCCGAGCGCGCGCGCACCGGGATCAGCAACCTGAAGATCCGTTACAACCGGGTGTTCGGCTACTACATCGAGATTTCCAAGTCGAATCTGGGCAGCGTTCCGCCGGACTACCACCGCAAGCAGACCATTGCCGGCGGCGAGCGCTTCATCACACCGGGCCTCAAGGAATATGAGGAGAAGGTCGTCGGCGCCGACGAACGGATCATCACCCGCGAGGTGGAACTGTTCGAGGCGCTGCGCAGCCGGATCGCGGCAGAGGCGCCGCGCGTCCAGGATACGGCGCGCGGAGTCGCGGCCCTCGACGTGCTCGCGGCATTGGCCGAGACCGCCGCGGTCTGCAACTACACCAAGCCGCTGATGCACGCCGGCGATGAGCTCGTGGCGACGGACGTGCGTCACGCCGTCGTCGAGCGCTACGCGCCTGACGCCTTCGTGCCCAACGATGTCACGCTCGATGGCGACGCGCATCAACTCGTGATCCTCACCGGCCCGAACATGGGTGGCAAGTCCACCTACCTGCGCCAGACCGCACTGCTCTGCCTGATGGCGCAGGCCGGATCGTTTGTGCCGGCGAAGTCGGCCAAATTGCCGATAGTGGACCGGCTGTTTGCGCGCGTCGGCGCCTCGGACAATATCGCGCGCGGCCAGTCCACCTTCATGGTGGAGATGCAGGAGACGGCGAACATCCTGCACTGCGCGACGTCCCGCAGTCTCGTCATCCTCGACGAGATCGGCCGCGGCACCGCCACCTTCGACGGTCTGAGCCTGGCGTGGGCGGTGGCCGAATACCTCGCGTCCAATCCGAAGGCGCGTCCGAAGACGATCTTCGCAACGCACTACCACGAGCTCACGGACCTCGCCGACGCGCTGCCATCGGTGGCCAACTTCCACGTCGTCGTTCGCGAATGGAAAGAGGACATCGTGTTCCTCCGCAAGGTGGTACCCGGTCGCTCGGATCGCAGTTACGGGATCCAGGTTGCGCGCCTGGCCGGGATACCGGCAACGGTCGTCGGCCGCGCCCGTGAGATTCTCAATGGTCTCGAGCGCGACGAGCTGTCACGGGGGGGACGACCGTCGCTCAGCAGTGAGGCGGCGCGGAATCAGCAGCAGCTCGGGTTGTTCCAGGCGCCGCTCGCCGGTGAGGATCCAGTGCACAAGCGCCTGCGTGAGATCGATGTGAATCAGCTCACCCCGATGCAGGCGCTCTCGCTGCTCGCTGAGCTCAAGCACGAGGCGGACAGCTGATGTTCCTGCGCGCCGCCATCGTCGCGGCACTGCTGCTGGCGCTCGGCTGCACCAGCGCGCCACCCGCGCCACCAGGATCGATCGTCGTCGGCATGACGAACTCGGCGCTCGACATGGACCCTCGGGTCGCGGGTGACGAGGCGTCTCAGAAGGTCCACCAGCTCGTCTACAGCTCGCTGGTGCAGATCGACGACAAGCTTCGGATCGTTCCTGACGTCGCCGAGTCGCTCGAGCAGCCGGATTCGCTCACCTACGTCGCACGATTGCGCAAAGGCGTCCTGTTCCATAACGGCCGGGAGCTGACGTCCGCCGACGTCGTCTACACGTTCCGCAGTTTGATCGACCCGGACTTCCGTGGACGAACCGGCGCCTACCGGCTCCTCGGCGCGGTCGACGCGATCGATTCGCACACGGTCAAGTTCACGCTGAAGGAGCCGTTTGCCTCCTTCCCCATCAATCTCGTGATGGGCATCGTGCAGGACGGTTCGGGAGTCGGCCCCGCGCGCATGCCGATCGGCACGGGCCCTTACAAGCTCACCAGCTTTGCGGCCGACGATCGCATCGTGCTCTCCCCTTTCCCGGAGCACTACAAGGGTGCCCCGAAGAACAACGGCATCCTGCTGAAGGTCGTACCGGACGACACGATGCGCGGTTTAGAACTTCGGAAAGGCACGGTCGACATCGTCGTCAACGACGTCGCGCCCGACATCGTCGCGCAGCTCAGAAACGAGGGGCACCTCAAGCTGGTCACGGCGCCGGGCACCGACTACGCCTACATGGGGATGAACCTGCGCGACCCGATCCTGTCGCGCGTCGAGGTCCGCAAGGCGATCGGCTTTGCGATCGACCGCGGCGCGATCGTGCAGCATCTGCGGCGGGGACTCGCGACACCCGCCGTCGGCATCGTTCCGCCGATGTCGTGGGCGTTTGCGAGCGACGTGTTCGAGTTCCGGCACGATCCGGCCGAGGCTCGCCGCCTGCTCGACCAGGCCGGTTATCCGGACCCCGACGGCGATGGACCAAGGCCTCGCTTCGCGCTCACCATCAAGACGTCCACCTCCGAGGTGTATCGCACCCAGGCGGCGGTGATCCAGCACGATCTCGCGCAGGTGGGCATCCATCTCGATGTACGCTCGTCGGAACTACCGACACTGTTGAGCGATGCGGCGCGCGGCAACTTTCAGCTCTACACGCTGCAGTTTGTCGGCGTGACGGATCCCGACATGCTGAGACGGGTTTATCACTCCCGCCAGGCGCCGCCGGCGGGGTTGAACCGCGTGTTCTACGTCAATCCGCAGGTGGATGGTCTGATCGAGCAGGCCGCCTTGCCTGGTGATGATGACGAGCGCCGCGCGTTGTACGTCCGCGCGCAGCAGTTGATCGCTGATGATGTGCCGTACATCCCGCTGTGGTACCGCATCAACGTTGCGGTGAGTCAGGCTGACATCCACGGCGTCACGCTCTCACCGATCGCCGACTTCGCGTTTCTGAAGGACGTCTATCGGGAGCCGACTCGGTGAGTGGTCGGCCGTCCGGCGCTCTGTTGCGCCTCACGCTGCTTCTCGTCCTGGTCCTCGACGTAAGCGGCGCACTCGCACAGACCGACTCTCCGCTGGTCGGCATCCGCTACGATCCTCGTCTGCAGTTTCGGGTCCTGTCGACGCCGGGTGCCGACATTTACTTTCACCAGGGTGAGGACGAGCTCGCACGGCGACTTGGACGCGTGATCGCTGAGGTCGCTCCCGAAGTCGATCGGCGGATGGGCGCAGCGCCGAGCGGCCGGCTTCGCGTGATCCTCGTCGATCAGACGGATGTCTCGAACGGCTGGGCGACGGTCGTCCCCTACAACCTCATCGAGATCGTGGCCGTGCCGCCTTCCGGCCGCAGCGTCATTGGAAACACGGACGACTGGCTGCGACTGGTGTTTGCCCACGAATACACCCATGTCGTCCATCTCGAGAAGTCGCGAGGGTGGATCGGCGGGTTGCGCAAGGTGTTCGGACGGCTGCCGATGCTCTACCCGAATCTCTTCCTCCCGGATTGGCAGATCGAAGGGCTCGCGACATTCGAAGAGAGTGCGATTACGCGGCAGGGCCGTGTGCCGGCGGGTGACTTCCGCATGCTGCTCGACGAGGCGGCGGCGGCAGGTCGCTTCGCGCCGCTCGATCGCGCGACGAGCGCGGTCATCGACTGGCCGGGTGGCACATCGTCGTACCTCTATGGGGCGTACTTCCATCAATACCTGGCCAAGCGATTCGGTGTCGAGACTCTCACCCGGCTTGCCACGGCGACTGCCGGCCGGTTGCCATTCTTCGGCTCCGGCGCGTTCAAGACTGTGTATGGC
>JACDDJ010000670.1 GCA_013817065.1 Acidobacteriota bacterium | reverse complement strand
GGGCCGGTCCGTCGACAACTCGACTTTGTAATCGCGCGGGTCGAGGGGCATAGATCAATGACGAATAACGAAACCAGAAAGACGAATCAATGACTCCGGATCCGCTTGGCGGCAAAAGCAGTGCGGGCGACGGGAAGGAGGCGGTCTCTGGTGGGACGAACTGGGGTACTAGGATTCGAACCTAGACAAAACGCTCCAGAGGCGTTTGTGCTACCGTTACACCATACCCCAAGATGTCAATTTCACTATAGGTACGTCGGAAAACGTGTCAAGGTGGCCCGAAAACGGGACCTGTGTCACGCCTGGTCGGACAGTCGCGCTAGGTCCTGCAGGGCGACCGCATGTAGTTTTATTGCCGTAGTCGTTCCAAGAGGTACTCACGATCGATCGAGCAGCGGTAACGTTTGACCTTGAGGCTCACCTTCCGCTTATCAGATTTGAGTTTGTTCAGCACGATCCGTCGCAGGCGAGAGAAGTTCTGCGCGCCGTGGCCGACGCGCAACCGGCTGTCGTCCTCGCCCAAGCTCATGTCCAGCCGCCAGTGCAGTTGGTTCTCCACGCCCCAGTGTCCGCGGATCACCTGAGCCATTCGCCTGGCGTCGCCGGGTTTGCATCCTTTGACGCTGCTGATGAACCACCGCCGCTCGATCGTCACCTTTCCCGTGAGATCGCCCAGGTCCTGGCGTGTGGATTCGACCACCGCGATGCTGGCGAGTCCGGCCCACGTGCCCAGCATTTGCTCCCCCAGCCAGCTCACTTCGTCGGTGAGCCACACCGTTCGCTTCTCGATTCGGCCATGACCTTGCTCGCTCTGCTCGAAGACGTCGTGACGCATCTGTTTGAACCCGTCGATGATCGCCTCATCCATCAGGTTCTTCACCTTGGCGTGAAGCGTCGGCTGGTTCCCCTTCACCGCCAGCACGTAGTCGCCCTTCTTGTCCACGATCCTGCCGGCGACCTCCCGCTGGCACCCCATGGCGTCGATCGTGACCACCGCCCCCTTGAGGTCCAGCAGATCCAGCAATGCCGGCAGGGCCGTGATCTCGTTGCTTTTGGAATCGACCGCCAGTTGTCCCAGCACCAGTTGGTTCTGCACGCACCAGGCGCTGACCAGGTGGATCGCCTGACGGTCCCAGGCATGGGCGAAGCTGCGGCGCAATACCTTGCCGTCCAGCGCGATCGATCGCCCGTCGCACGCGCAGGGCGAACCCCCGGCGCACACTTCGGCCAAGGCACGCGTCCAGTTCACGAAGCAGTGCTCAAAGCCGAGCGGATCGATGCGCGCGAAGACCCGGCGAAAGGTGTCAGCGCCGGGAATGCCCTTGGGTAAAGCCAGGAACGTCTTCAACCAGACGCGGTTGGCCTTGGCCCACTCGACCACCTCCGTCCAGTCATCGCTTTTGCACAACACCGCCAGGATGGCGATGGTCAGGATGTCGGTGAACACGTGCCGCACGTTATGTCGGCGGGGATCCTTCACGTCCAGAAAAAAGCGCAGGAAGACCGCGGTCGCTTGGGCGTCCATGCCAAGCTCCTTTCAAGCTCAAGGGATTGAAAAACCGAGGCCTCTCGACAGCCGCAGAACGTAGCGGTGTTTTGTGCGTCGCGCAAGGCGCAAGATTATGACATGGCTAAGTTACATGCGGTCGCCCTGGGGCTGCGTCGAGGGCCAGCATGGGGCAGGGACGTTGTCATGGCGATGGCAGCAGCGGCGCCGGCCGGTGCAAGGGGGCCGGCTCGCTGGGGCGAGTATATCACGCCGGCCGCACTCCGCATGCGGATTCCGGTCTGCACCCGCAGGCGGGTCTGCGCTGCGGGCACGACGCGGCCGTAACACCGTCCGGCAGTGGAACCGCCCAGAACGCCTCGCCGCGCCCACCGCGCAGCGGTTTAGTTCAACGCCTTTTATAGTTCGCCGCGCATGATCTTCCCCCGATGGTGTTCAGTCACCCGACCGCCGCCAGCACCGGCGCCTCGTCCTGCACCGCCGGTCCGTCGTCACGCGGCGCACGCAGAGCCGCAACGGGATTCGCGCGATCTACAACCAGCAGGGGCTGAGCCTGGCGCGCGGGAACAAGCAGTGGACGCGTGCCGGCCTGGCGCAGCTGCGCGGCGATGCGAAGCCGCTCGAGTCGTGCGACGACCTGCTGGACCTGTGGCGCGGCCGGCTCTGCGCCGAGCTGGCGCCCGAGGGAGTCGGCGTCGTTGAACCAGCCGAACATCGTCCCGCTGCTGCCCTCGTCGTGCGTGACAGCGAACGTGCCGGAGGCGGCGAGCTTGTCGTTCAGCGTCTTGTCCGCGATAGGCTTGGCGTAGGCCGCGCGACGGGTCGACCGCTCGATCCACCCTCCGAGCTCGCCCGCCATCTCCCCGCCGGCGCGGCGAGTGTTCGGGTGATAGCCAAAGTCCTGACGGGTGAGCGGGGCAGGAGTGGGGACGAGCCGATTGCGGTGGCCGTCCCACTTCGGGTCGGATGAGAAGTTCTGCGTGCGCCGGCCCGTCGTCGGGTCATCCTCCGCCTGCGCCCGCGAACTTGCCGGGAGCGTTGCCACGACGGCCACCGCCATCATCAAGCGCATCGCCGACGCGAAGCGGTACATCACCGACTCCTTTCCGATAGTCAGGCGCCGGCAGCGGCGGTGCAGTTACTCTCGCCACCCGTGCTGCTCGCGCACCTTCACCATCACGGCCAGGATGTCGTTCCACGTCTGTTGCTTCATCATGACGTCGTTGGGGAACATGCACCCGTCCCAGCAGATGTGCCGGAAGCGCTTCACCGGATGACCGCTTTCGTTCTTCAGCCAATACCCCGCGTGCTTGGCGATGTCGAGCTTGCCCGTCGGATCGGTCGCGAGGCAGTGCCGGCCGGTCTTGTCGTGCGAGCCCGAACCATGCACGGTCGCGTTGTTCTGGGCGACGTGGAAGTCGATCGTCCACGGCCGCAGCGCGTTGGTGAGCTTCTTCAGCGCTTCATCCAGCTTGCTCTGATCCTTCCAGTCGTAGTCGGCGGGCAGGATCGCGTCTTCCGGCGCGTTGT
>JACDDJ010000669.1 GCA_013817065.1 Acidobacteriota bacterium | reverse complement strand
GCACGGAACCGGTGACGATGGTGATCGCGACCGCGAGTCTGTTCGATGTGCTGCGCGTGCGTCCGACGATCGGCACCGTCTTCGGCGAGGAACATGAGACTCCTGGTCGAGACGCCGTGGCCGTGATCAGCCACGGGCTATGGCAGAGGCGCTACGGCGGCGATCCCGGCGTACTCGGGAAGTCGCTGGAAACGCCGACCGGAGCCGTCACCATCGTCGGCGTCATGCCTCCCACCTTTGGCTTCCCGGTGGAGGCAGAACAGCCCGCGGTCATCTGGCGACCACTGGCGCCACCGCCGGAGGAGCGCGTCCTCACGTCAGGACGCAGCAGCTACCTGCGCGTGATCGGGCGACTGAGAGACGGAGTGTCTCTCGAGCAGGCGCAGGCCGATGTCGATGGGGTGTTCGTAGGGTTTGCGGCGGAACATCCAGGCTTGTACGCCAACCTGCAGCCTCGAACTGAGTATCTGCTCGACACGCTGACAGATCGTGTGGCCGGCTGGATGCAGCTCGTGCTCGCCGCCGTTCTCATCCTCATGGCCATCGGATGTGTCAACGTGGCGAACCTGCTCCTCACGAGGGCCGCGCACCGCGCGCGCGACATCTCGGTTCGCCTCTCGCTCGGGGCGACTCGCGCGCAGGTGATGTTCGCGTTGCTCGTCGAGAGCCTGGTGCTCGGGGCGATCGCCACCACCGCGGGGCTCGTAGCCGCGGCCTGGCTGCTGCGGATCATCAAGGCGGCGCTGCCGCCCGGCATAGCGCGAACGGACGCGGTGCACCTCGATGCCCGGGTGCTCATCGCCTGCGCCACCGCCGGGTTCGTGACCGCCCTGGTCGCTGGACTCGTCCCCGGATGGCAGGTGTCGAAGCTCGCGCCCGCACAAGTGATCAAGGACGGCTCCGGCACCTCCACTCCGGCACGTCGCCGGTGGCAGAACGCCCTCCTGATCACGCAGGTCGCGCTGGTCACCACACTGATCGTGGCGTCGACGCTGCTGATCGGCAGCTTCGCGAGCATCGTGCGGGCGGATCTTGGATTTTCGCGGCACAATCTCGCGGGCGTGCGTTTACCTGCCCCGGTACAGGCGGTCAGCCCCGCCGACTTCTATACCCGAGTCCGCGAGGTCATAAACTCGGTCCCCGGGGTTGCCAGCATCGCGATGCTTGGCGGATCGTCTGTGCCGCTGTCCACCGGCGGTTCGACGGGCGTGCGAATCTCTACGCCTGCCACCGGCGCTCCGCCCGTTTCCGCCGACTTCCGGCGAGTCTCACCCGAGTATTTCCAGACAGCGATGATTCCAGTCCTCCACGGGCGCACCTTCACGACTGGAGATCACGGCCAAGCCGTGGCAGTGATCGACCAACTGGCGGCACGGCACCTGTTCGAGGGACACTCTCCCATCGGCCAGCGGGTGGAACCGCTCGGTCTCACCGTGATTGGCGTGGTCGCGAACGTCAAGCTGCTCGGGCCGGAAGGCTCGTCACAGGCGCAGATTTATCGAATGCTGAGCGATACCGACAAGATCGGCCGCGTCCTGCTCGTCCGCACGTCTGCGCCGGTCGCGACAACGGTGCCTGCCATCCAGGCAGCGCTCGCGCCACTCATGACGGATCGGCGCTCACCGCGGGTTGACGTTGTCGAGGACCAGTTCCGGCTGCTCACAGCCGACCGCCGGTTCAATGCCGGGGTGATGGCGGCACTCGGGTTGCTCGGCCTGCTGATTGCGGCGAGCGGCATCTATGCGACGACGGCGGCGATGGTCGCGCAACAGACGAAGGAGATCGGGATCCGGATGGCGCTCGGCGCCTCGGCAGCCCGCGTCATCCGGGGCATCACCGGGACCGCTGCTCGACAGCTCGCGGTTGGCGCAGCCATCGGCGCTGCCGGCGCGTGGGCCGCCTCAGGCGTACTGGAAGCCATCGTCTTCGGCATCCGTCCAACCGACCCGCTCGCCTATGTCGTGCCGCTCGCGATCATCACGCTCGGCGGGTGCCTTGCCGCGCTCGTGCCAGCGATGAAGGCCGCGCAGGTGGATCCGCTGCAGACGCTGCGATCGGAGTAGGGAGGCGGTGGTACCATGCCGTCATGTCCGCGATCGACCGCGCCGTCCTCGCCGAGCGTACGCTGGCCCCTTTCCTGGCAGCGCTGACCCGCCACGCGAAAACCTGAGGGCGCGCCGAGCGCAGGCGGCAGAATCGAGGGGACCGCGCAACCAGGACGGCGGCTTCACGGGCGCAGAGAAAATCGGCCAGACTACTGCCCCTCGCGTCGCAGCACGTTGAGACTCCCCAGGTGCCGCTTCCGGACTTCGATGTAGTCCGCGTGCTCCAGTTTCAGTTCGCTCGCGACCCGGCGCACCTCGTTGTCCTCGACCGTCTTGATGGACGCGTCCACCGCCGCGATCGCAAAGAGGCAGTCGAGCAGCTTCAGCTTCTCCTCACGTGACGCGACACGCTCGAACTCGCGGGCGATGAGGTAATCGTCCGTCCCTCGGGAATGCCCGGCCTGGCGCGCGATGCGGACGATCAGTGCGGCTTGCTCCGCGTCGACGCCGGCGCGTTCAGCAACGATCTGCTCCATCAGCGCCGCCTCTGCGTCCGAAACATGATGATCGGCCTTCGCGGCCCGCGTCAGGATGTAGGCAAAGCAGGCCAGGTAGCGCGCCCGCTCCGGGCCATGCGCCTCGAGAGCCTTCTCGATCTCGTGGAGCTGGTTGTCGTCCGGCACGTCTTCGCCGCTGAGCCCGAGCCACTTCAGAATAGACATTCGCGTTAAGTGTAATGTGCCCAGGCCCCAGGACGGTGTCGCATGGTACCCTGAAGGATTCGTTGGGACATTCATGAGAGTGCGGGAACATCTCCGAAGTGCGAGGCCGTTCCCAGTGGGTGCGGAGCCCTAACGCACCGCGTGCGGGCCGCGCCATCAGTGCCGTCCGTGTGATCCGTGTCCGTGAAGTCCGTTTGTTCCGTGGAATCCGTGTGACCGTGAGATCCGTGTAATGATTTCGTTCAATCGCATCAACAAGCAGTACGGCCGTCAGAT
>JACDDJ010000668.1 GCA_013817065.1 Acidobacteriota bacterium | reverse complement strand
ATCCGGCCGACACCTACTTCTTTCGGACAACCCGGCGTAAAGTATTCCGCACTGACCTGCCTCGCACCGGGCTATTCGAGGGCAGTACCGTCACCTTCGTCGCGATGCAGCTAGCCTATTACCTCGGTTTCCGTGTGGCCATCCTGATCGGTGTCGATCATTCGTTCAAGAGTCAAGGCGAGGCGCACAAGGTCGTGGTCGCAGGCGACGTTGACCACGATCATTTCGACCCGCGATACTTCGCCGGTGGCGTGCGGTGGCAACTGCCCGACCTCGCCGGCTCGGAGCGAGCCTATGCGGGCGCCAGAGACGCATGGGAACAAGATGGCCGCAAGATTCTCGATGCCACGGTGGGTGGCAAGCTCACCGTCTTTCCGAAGGTGGAGTACAAGGCCGTCTTGGAGGGACGCAGTTTGACCGCTAGGGAGGCAAGTCAGCTATAGGGTCACAGGGCCGACGGCCAAGCTCGAACGGCGGCTCGCCCGCCGACGACCGCAGTTCGATCCGCCGGTATCTGTCTTCGACCAGAATGAGGTCGTGCAGCTGGCCATCCTGGGGCCTTGCCGCGTCTCGCGAGCGCGAACGCACCGCGCAGCCAAGCTGAAAAGCCTAACCGACTGGCGGCCACAGCGCTCAAGGGCTGAAGAGCCCGATGGATAGATACTGCGAAGGGGCGATGGATCCGCTTACCACTTCCCGCCAAGCCTCTTCTCCCGTCGGAATCGTCTCCAGATGCGCGAGTACCAGAGCGGACGCGTAAGTATATATGCGGCCCGATAGCATTGGCTGAGCAGAGTCCAAGGAAGTCGCCGAGGCCGGAACGCCCCGTATCGTCCAGCAACCTGCCAGCCCTCGGAAAAGGAACTCCAAGCCTGGGTCACACTCTTACTATCCGGCTGTACACGGAGAAAAGCTACCAGCGCGTCGCAGCGTATGATAGACGCCTCGCGGGAGATCCGGAGCATCAGCTCGAGGTCCATGCAGTAATGTAGCTTTGTGTTAAGCATACCAATACGGTCAAACACCGACCGGCGTATCAACATAGCGCCGTTATATACGTAGGCCCCCGAACGCAGCAACCGCTCGTAATCAAGTGGTGCGCAGCGGTACCGACGCATAACCGTTCCTTGTTCGTCGATAAGGGCCCAATCGCCGTGTACGGCGTCGCAGTCAGAGGTCGCAGCTTCCCAGAGTCGAAGAAGGCCATCAGGTGTGAGTTCATCATCGGCATTGAGCCAGAGGATCCACTTTCCGCTGGCACGCTCGATGGCTCGATTCACCGCATCCGCCTGTCCCGCATCTGGCTGACTTACAAAGCTCAGACGAGGGTCAGCGTAGCTGTCAACGACAGCAACTGTTTCGTCGTCTGACTGACCATCTTGGATAAGAAGCTCCAGAGTCGGTCCGCCGCTGGAAAGTACGCTCGTGATTGCAGCCCGCAAGAACGAGCCGCTGTTGTAGCTCGGCATCACAACGGATACGTCTGGCCGTGCCTGACGCCGCTCCTCTGTGCCGATGGGATTCACGAGCCCCACGGCGTTTTTTGACGCACGGTTGAACTGGATGCAGCTTCGTAATGCAAGTCTGCTGTTCAGCTGGCCGACCGGCGTGTGCGGCGTAGTGAGCGGTGCTCTTCGGCCGCCTGAAAGGCACGCGCATGAATCTCTGCGGGGCGGTCGGGAGCGTAGAGTCGTTCCGCCACGTTTCGGCCAGCCGCGCCCATGCGACGAAGCAAGTGTGGGTCATTCAGCAAGCGCTCCGTTGTTCGCGCTAGAGCGTCCGGGTCGAGCGGAGGAACAACGGATCCGGTCTCTCCGTCGCGGACCATCTCTCTTACGGCGCCGACCGCCGTAGCCACGACCGGCAGTCCCAGCGCCATGGCTTCCCCAACAACAGTAGGCGCTCCTTCGGATCGCGGCACGGAGGGAAGCCAGAAGATATCGAATGCCGACGCGAGCTCTGCAACCCGTGTGCCCGGGGACCGCACGACCAACTGCCGACCCAGGTTGAGGCGCAGCTCAGCGGCGCGACGCCAGAGTCGGCGTTCGTACTCCTCGTGCGTGGAGTGGCTTTGGCCGAGGATGACGAAGCGGGTATCGGGACGACGGCTGTACAACTTCGCCGCGGCCTCAATGAACGTCAGATGGCCCTTCTGGCTGTTCAAGTTTCCGACGTTGCCGACGACGACGTGTTCGGGTGACAGACCGAGCTCCTCACGCGCTCGCGCCCGCTGTGCCTCGTCAGGCCGGAAAGCTCCTAAGTCGACTGGGTAATAGAAAGGGAACCATCGCTGGCCGAATGCCACCACGCCCGGGTGCGTCTTGCCGAGCGCCTCACCGGCGGTCATCACTGCGTCGGCGAGATAGCGTACGAAGGGCGCGACCGCCCCCCGAAACCACATAGGTGTCCGCGTGCCGATTAGTTGCCACACGACCGGGACCCGCTCGAGGTGCGCAGCCACTGCGCTGTGAGGGTTCTCCATTCCGCTGCAGACAACAAGGCGAGCATCGTGTTGCCTGATTAGATGTCTTAGCCGACGTACATCGGATGCGAAGGAGGTGATGAGGCGCGCGTTGCCGCGCGGCGAGGTTTGGAGGCGGTGAAGCTGGATCGGTGCGACGGGGACTCCTGCTTCCGCGATGCGCTCCTGAGCGGAGGCAGCTTCTGCGGGTGACACGATGATCGTTCTCCAGCCGAGGTCCGCCAGAGGCGCGCTGAGCTTGACCGCTCCGTTATGAGGTCCTCCGAAGACAGGATGGTGCTCAACGAAGAGAAAGTTTCTCACTCGCGTGTCACCAAGATTCGTGACAGACGCGGCGACAGGTACAGGGTCGCACCGATCTCTTGAGCGAACTCGAGCAGCGTCTGTGTGCACCCCCACCCCACCGAGTGGTGGGCGCGCACGTCGGTACCTGTCCCCACGAGCGCAAGCGGACGGCGGGTCAACTGCTGGGACCCCTGTGAGGATTAGGCATCAAACCAGGTATGACGTCTCGCCGACTGCGACCCATCTCCACCCCGGTGCTCTGCGAGGTGTACTGGCT
>JACDDJ010000667.1 GCA_013817065.1 Acidobacteriota bacterium | reverse complement strand
GAGTCCAGCACCCCTAGATGAACGCCGGCCGCCTGCACATCGATCAGGTTCCGGTCCAAGGTAGACCCGTAGTCACGCCGAAGGTGTACCCGCGAAGGAACTTCTAGGTTCGAGATTGCCTCAGTAGCTGATCCGCCAGACGCAAACTCAGCCGTAGTCTCCAGAGGCAGGACAGAGCCCTCGTCGATGCGCTCGCCGATGCGCGTGCGTCGAGAGCGGCGCACTACTTCGGATAGGTTCGTGAGCCGACCTCCCGTAGCGTGTACAGCTCGCCCGAGCAACGCGGGGTCTTGGACTGCGAGCCACGCGCGGAGTGCCCCCGGGGACGGCGCCCCGATCTCAGTAGAAGCCTGGCCTGCGAGATCGATAGCCAGCCCTCGACTACGGATACCCAGGCCCATCAACCAAGCGCTCGCCGGCGTAGGGACTCCGTACTTCACCATCCCGGGCAGCGCGCTAGCTCCCGTTGAAAGTTGGCGAACGTCGTTTGACGCCGCGGCTATCTGATTCAGAGCAGAGATACCCCATGGGAGTCGAAAGCCCGCAAACTCTTCGAGAAAGCGGCCGATCTCCTCTGGAGTTCCGCCTTCCACACCAAGTTCGAACACGATGTCCGGAATCCGGAGGCCAGTTACCCAATAGAGCAGTAACTGGTAGTAACTTCCTCCATAGCTTGCCTGAGGTTGCATCTCGGGCACACGCAAGATTGGCTCGAGCACACCCGCCAGCAGGCCGCCGACGTCCTCTCCGTGCGCGATAAGGGAGCCGAGTTCAGGGGTCTCATCGATGACGGAGGCGAGGTAGCGGCAGCTACGCGATGAAAGGCCGGTCCGTGCAAAGACCCGGAGACGCTCCCATGAGGGTGTTTGAGAGATGATCGCGCTTACGCCCGAGACGGCGGCCTGAGTTAGTGGCTCGAACGAGACATCTCGGATCTGCGCCTGCGCTGCGCCGAAAGACTCGCTAATGGTTGCTGCGATGCGTTGCCGAAGCTCTTCGGGGTCTTCGGTCCCCTCTTCGACTAGCATCGCCAATAGCTCTGGGTCGAGTTCATCCGCCGCCTGCTCGCTGCTGATGCGCTCATGCATCAAATCCCGGAGCAGACGGGAGGTCGCGCCGAAAACGAGTTCCACATTGTCACGCGCTTCAGCGAAGGCGCGAAAATCCTGGTCATCTAAGTCCGAGGTCGTTAGGTGAACGATTAATCCGTCGGTTTCGTGTACTGCTCGACCCGCTCGGCCCGCTATGTTCCAGTACTCGCGAGCCGTTATACGCTCGCGATGTCCCTCACTATCGGACCGCCACACGCTATGGATGATCACGGTGCGAACCGGTAGATTCACCCCTTGCGCCAAGGTGGTGGTGGCGGCGAGAACGCGGATTCGCCCTGCGCGCACATCCTCCTCGACGGCCTGGCGTACGGCTTCGGGCAGCCGGCCGTGGTGGACCCCGATTCCCGCGCGTAGCAGTGTCGTCGCGACGTGATCGTCGCCTAGCCACTCGGCAGCAACGTCAGCTGCGACGGCATTAGGGTGGGTGAGGTCGTGATGCGTCTCACCAGCAAGCCGAGCCAACTCCAGCCTATGTAGCAACGCTCGTGCGCTGGACTCAGCGAGGTTCGTTTGAGGGCAGAACACCAGGACCGGACCGGTGCGGACGAATTCATAGGCGAGCGCCGCTGCAAGCTGAGCTTTATTGTTCGAGTCAGGAAACCGCCGACGATTTATTCTTCCAGTTGCCTCGTTCAGGTACTCGAACGTGCGCTCCGTGACGATGCCCGGCAAGAACTGTGCCAGATCCGATTCCTGCTCACCGCCCACAAATCGTAAGGTGCCGCGACTGCCCCGCCATTCGAAGCGGGCGAGTCGTTGCACAGCGGGCCGCCACTGCGAAGTGATGATGTCGTCGGCCCCGGCGTGCAGCCAGTGCGCGAAATCCTCCAGAGTCTCTTCGGGAACAACGGCGGACAGGAACAGGAAGCGGGCGTTCGGTAACCGCCGACGCAGACGGGTGACGAGCAGGTCGTACCCGATCCCGCGACTTGCATCTGCGATCACCTGTCCCTCATCGAGCACTACCACGCGCACCGCGCCCAACAGATCGGGGCGAACGCGCAGTAACAGATCAGCCTTCTCGGGAGTGCATATCAGTACGTGATCATCGGCCGCAACAACGTCTTCCACGCCTGCGTCTTCGGAGCCTCCAAGAACCGCCGAGGCCGCGAACCCCAGCTCGCCAAGCAGCTCGTCAAGCGCGCGTTCCACTTCGCTTGCAAGCGCACGGTACGGCGCGATGTACAGACATCGGCTGTCGGGCCGGGAGACAAGCTCGTGGACCATCGCCATCTCCGCGACCCGCGTCTTGCCTGCGCTCGTCGGCATTCGGATGACTTTGTTGCGAGTCTCGTCGAGCAGCCCGTTCTCTAGAGCTCGAAGCTGGGACGGCCACAATTCGCTGACGGATCGCGCCGTCCGGATCGAGGGTCCACCGCCGCGCGCCAGTGCTTTGACGTAGCGTTGCCAGCGAGGTGCTCCCGGTGCGACAGGCGCTAGTCGTTCCCAAGTGCTCCTCGCGGTCATCACGGGCAGGAGGCTCCTTACGCCAGCAATCATGCTTGCCTCCGGCGCGGCGGCGCTCTCGAGGAACCCCCGCAGCGCCATGTCCAAGAGCTCAGAAGCACTGTGGCGCCGACCCGTATCGCCGGAAAGGAAGTACGCGCCGAGTGCTGCGAGACCGCGTGCTGCCAGCGCGGTAGCGGCTGCGATCCTAACCTCGTGAGCGTCTACATCTCCCTCGTCACTGAGGTGCGGAGCTTCGGACGTAGCGGACTCGAGTTCGCGCAGGAGGACGAAGCGGCGCTCTATGAACGACCCGACTATCTGGAGTAGGGGCACACGCTGGGTCGCCCTCGTTCCGCGCTGAGCCCGGCGTGCCAGGCAGCTTGCATTGGCTTGATACCCGGCAAGCTCGTAGTCGACCGCCGCAGTCATCAAGGCAACGGCCTGCCGGGCGTGTTCTTCGAGCCCAGCAATCCCTTCCCATGCCCGC
>JACDDJ010000099.1 GCA_013817065.1 Acidobacteriota bacterium | reverse complement strand
TTCCTTGCCCTCGGCCTGATCGGACTCT
This sequence comes from Acidobacteriota bacterium, assembly GCA_013817065.1. Classification (GTDB taxonomy): domain Bacteria; phylum Acidobacteriota; class Vicinamibacteria; order Vicinamibacterales; family 2-12-FULL-66-21; genus JACDCA01. The sequence continues at coordinate 10,433 of JACDDJ010000099.1, read as the reverse complement.
CGTATGGCGCCGCGCTTCTGATCCACAGCTATGGATTTCTCGCCGTGTTCGCCGCCGGCCTTGCCCTCCGCCGTGTCGAACGCGAGCACTCAGACCAGCATGGCGGCGACAAGAACGAGGCGCCTGCGGCGGACGCCGCCAGCGAGCCCGCCACCGAGCCCGCCACCGAGGAAGATGCGACCCACCCGGAACGTGCGCCGGCCGTCATGGCGAGTGCCGTCCTCGCGTTCAATGAGCAGTTGGAGCGGATCGGCGAAGTCGCCATGGTGCTCATTCTCGGCGCCATGCTGGCACGGGTGTCCTGGACGGCGCAGCCGTTACTCTGGCTGATCCCGGTGATGCTGCTCGGCGTCCGGCCGGCCGCCACGTTCCTCGGCCTGCTACCCACCAGCACCTCGCTCGGGCAGCGTGCGATCATCGGCTGGTTTGGCGTCCGCGGTATCGGGTCGCTCTACTACCTGGCGTACGCTCTCACCCACGGCCTCAGCGGGGACGAGGCCGCCACGGTTGCGAACATCACACTGGCAATCGTTGCCGCGTCCGTCGTGGTGCACGGCATTTCGGTCACGCCGCTGATGGCGCGCTACTCACGGGCAAACGACGTATGATGTGCGCCTTATGGCGTTGACACGACGACACTTCCTCACTACCTCGGCCGCAGCCGCTGCCGCCGGGGCGTTTGGCCGCCTCGAGCTGCTCGCGCAGCAGCAGGCTCCGGCCCCCATTACACCTGTCATCAAGGAGCTCCGTGCCGGCGCCGGCATCTGGACGGCTCGCGGCGGCACGATTGGATGGCTGGTCAATCCCGCTGGCGCGATCGCGGTCGACAGCCAGTTTCCCGACACTGCGGCGCTGTGCGTCGAGCACCTGCTGAAGACGTCCGGCAAGTCCGAGATCGCTACGCTCATCAACACACATCATCACGGCGATCACACCGGCGGCAACGCGATCTTCCGTCCGAAGACGAAGCAGATCGTGGCACACGCAAACGTCCCGAAGTACCTCAAAGACGGCTACGACCGGGCGACCGCGGCGCGCGCGCAGCAGAACCCCACACCGGCAACACCGCCGCCGACCGAACCGACGACCATCGATAAGACCGTTACCGACACCTGGTCCTTCGATCACGGCGGCGAGCATGTCTCGGCCAAACACTACGGCCCCGGGCACACCGGCGGCGACTTAGTCATTCACTTCGAGAAGGCGAACGTCGCGCATATGGGCGACCTGATGTTCAACCGACTGCACCCGGTCATCGACCGCGCCAACGGCGCGTCCATCGCGAACTGGACCGTCATCCTTCAGAAGGTTGCCGCGGAGCTCCCGGCCGACACGATCTACATCTTCGGCCACGCCGGAACCGGCCGCGAGGTCACCGGCGGCCGCGCCGACCTGCTGCATCACGGCAACTACCTGGCGGCGCTGCTCGACTACGCCCGCGCGCAGGTGAAGGCGGGACGCACGCGCGAAGAGTTCCTGAAATCGACGGACGTCATCAAGGGGTTCGAGGACTACGGTCCGCTCGTCATGCGGCCCCTGGCCGCCGCATTCGACGAAGTCTCGGCAGGAGGAAAACTATGAAGACGCGCATGCTGCTATTGACGACCGCGCTTGCGACGGTAGGCGCACTGGCGCTCCCGTCCGCACAGTCGGCGACCCAGGCGCAGGCCACGGCGTCCGGCTACATGATGCCGCCCAAGGCAATTGCCGACATCATGGACGCAACGCCGCTGCCGTCGGTCCAGCTCTCACGGGATCGGACGATGATGCTGCTGTCCTACAGGACGAGCATGCCGTCGATCGCCGAAGTGACCGCGCCGTGGATCGGCCTGGCGGGATCGCGCATCAACCCGCGGAACAACGGTCCGCGCGTGATGGGTGCGACGACCGGGCTGGTGCTGAAAAATGTCGCCACCGGCGCCGAAAAGAAATTGGCGATCCCGGCGGGAGGCACACTCAGCGGATCCTTCTCACCTGACGGGAAGAAGCTGGCGATCACTCATACCACCGACACCTCGGTGCGTCTGCTCATGGCCGACGTGGGGACGGGGCAGATCACGACCGTGCTGAATAGCGGCATCAATGCCCTGGCGGGCGGCTGCACCTGGCTCGAGACGTCCCCAGGATTTTTCTGCCGCCTGATCCCCGAGGGGCGGGGACCGGCGCCGACGAAGCCGCTGGTGCCGTCAGGTCCGAACATCCAGGAAAACATCGGCCGGATGGCGCCGAGCCGAACGTTCCAGGACCTGTTGACTAGCGCCTATGACGAAAAGCTGTTCGACTATTACTACGGCACACAGCTGGCGTGGGTCGATCTCACGGGAGCAAAGACGAACATCGGCGCCCCGGGCGTATACCAGGGCGTCAGTCGCTCCGAGGACGACAAGTATCTGATCGTGACGCGCGTGAAACGGCCGTACTCCTACCTCATGCCTTCGTTCCAGTTTCCGCGCGACATCGAGTTGTGGGACCGGTCCGGCAAGATGGTCCGCACGCTTGCGGACGTGCCGATGAGTGACACGGTGCCGACCAACGGCGTGTTCGACGGCCCGCGTTCCTTCATGTTCCACCCAACGCAGCCCGACACGCTGTTCTGGACCGAGGCGCTCGACAAGGGTGATCCCAAGGTGAAGGTCCCACATCGCGATCGCGTCGTCATGCTGAAGGCGCCGTTTACCGGTGAGCCGACCGAGGTGTTCAAGACCGAGTGGCGCTACGCCGGCATGTCGTTTACCGAGAAGGGCGTGGCGATCACCAACGAGTTCGATCGTCCGACGCGGATGCGCCGCGTGTGGATGTTCGAGAACGGCTTCGCCGACGCGCCGCGCAAGGTGTGGGAGCTGCGAACCGAGGACGGCTACGCAGATCCGGGCTCCCCGATGTCGCGGCCCGGTGCCGGCACGATCATGCAGGTCGGGGACGACATCTACCTGACCAGCACTGGTCCGACCCCGACGGGCGACCGTCCGTTCCTCGACCGCTTCCACCTGAAGACGCTGAAGTCCACCCGCGTGTGGCAGTCCGATACCGATGCGTATGAGACGGTCGTCGCGCTTCTCGACGACCACGCGACGAAGCTGATCACGAGCCGGCAGACCGCGAAGACGCCTGCCAACTACATGGTGCGCGACACCGCGACGAAGCAAGCGCGCGCGGTCACGAACTTCACCGATCCACATCCGCAGCTCTCGGGTGTCCAGAAAAAGATGGTCACCTACAAGCGCAAGGACGGCGTCCAGCTGTCGGGCACCATCTACCTGCCGCCCGGTTACAAGGAGGGCGAGCGTCTGCCGATGGTGATCTGGGCGTATCCGCGCGAGTTCACGTCCGCTGACACGGCGGGACAGATCTCCGGATCGACCAACCGGTTCACCCAGGTCGGCGGGTCCTCTCACCTGCTGCTTCTGACGCAGGGCTATGCCATCTTCGACAGCGCGACGATGCCGATCATCGGAGCCGGCGAGACGGCGAACGACACCTACATCGAGCAGCTCGTGGCCAGCGCGCAGGCCGCTGTGGATTACGCGGTGGAGGCAGGGATTGCCGACCGGGACCGCATCGGTGTCGGCGGACACAGCTACGGCGCCTTCATGACCGCGAACCTGCTGGCGCACTCGGATATTTTCCGCGCCGGCATCGCCCGCAGCGGCGCCTACAACCGGACGCTCACGCCATTTGGCTTCCAGGCCGAGACCCGCACCTTCTGGGAGGTGCCGGAGATCTACGAGAAGATGTCGCCGTTCTGGTTCGCGGACAAGATCAACGAACCGATCCTGCTGATCCACGGTGAGGCGGACGACAACTCGGGTACCTTCCCGATCCAGTCCGAGCGCCTCTACATGGCGATCAAGGGGCACGGCGGAACCGTCCGCTATGTCACGCTGCCCGGCGAGTCACACGGCTACGCCGCGCGCGAATCCAATATGCACGTCGTTGCCGAGACGCTGCAGTGGCTAGACAAGTACGTCAAGAACGCCAAGCCGCGTTCGACGACGACCAGCTCGAAGTAAGCGGCAAAGGACTCCGAATGCGACTGTGGCTGGGCGCGGGTCTCGCAGTGGTCCTGTTCCCGGTGCTGGCTGCGGCCGCATTCGGCCTTGGCGTACCTGCGGTGTCGGCAGCGATCGCGGGCGCAGCGCTGGCCGCGGCTCTGGCCGGCGCTGTGTCCGGGCGACTCGTCCTGGCCACCGGGTTTGCTTTCGCGACCCGACGCTGGCTCGCGGCAGTGGCGGTGATCGGTACCGTCGCCGCCGCGGCCCAGATGATCCCGCTCACCCTCTTCATGACCGACTCGAACCGGGTCGAGTACTCGATGAAGCCCGGCGACATCTTCCGCTCGCGGCACTGCTGCATGTCGTCCTATGCGGAAGCCGCGCGCTTCGCGGCGGAGGGCTCGGTCAATATTTACGACGTGTCGCACTACCAACCGCGCTACATCGGGACGCTGCAGGTGGACCCGTATCATTACCCGCCGCCGTTCCTGCTGCTCCCGCAAGGGCTGCGTGTGGTCGCTCCGGAGTTCGCGAAGTTCCGCGCGCTGTGGTTCGGGATGCAGTTGCTGCTGATCGTCGCCGGGTTCGTGACGGCCTCTATCTGGATCAGCGGTGTCGCGGGGGCCACGGTGCTGGCCGGTGGCGCCCTGATCCTCGCGGTGCCGGGAACGCTCTTCGCACTCCAGCAGGGGAACTTTCAGGTTTCGGCGACGCCGCTTGCCGCCGCCGGCTTCGCGCTGCTGCTGGCTGGACGTCTGGGCTCCGGTGCGGTGATCCTGGCCTGGACGGCCGCGGCCAAAATTTTTCCTGGGATCCTCGTCGTCCATCTCGTCGCGGCACGGAAGTGGCGGGCGGTCGCATGGGTGGCGGGGATGGGGATCGCCCTGCTGGCGCTCACGCTCGCCGTGCAGGGGACGCGTCCGGCGCACGACTTCATCACGCATGCGGTGCCGCAGGTGGCCGATGCGAGCGCCTTTCCACAAACGGAGCGGCCGCCAGTCGTGACCAACAACTGGACCGTCTACGGGTTGACGGTTCGGCTGCGCCAGCTCGGGGTCTCGTCCATGACACAGCCGGTTGGTCTGTCGATCGCGTCCATCTATGGCGTTCTCGTCATCGCTCTCGCGGCTTTCACCGGCTGGCGTCGTCCGCTTCTGGTCGACACGCCCGCCCGACGCCTCGCCGTCCTGCAGGTCGCGGTTGCCCTCGTGGGACTTGCCTCGTTCCGCAGTCCGTTCGCGGGAGCGGCATATGGGTCCTTCTCCACTGTGTGCCTGTTCGCGCTGCTTGCTGCCGGGACCTCGTCCTACAGGGACGCGCGTCTGTGGATGATCGGAATGGCGGTGTTTGGACTGGGAGTGTGGAGCATCCCATCGCCGGCGCACCCGCCAACTGCAACGTGGCTGCTGCTATCAGGAGGACTGCTGGTGCTGGGCGTCGCGCTGAACATCTGGGTCGCGATTCGTTCCGCGACAGCCTCCGGATCCTTGCCCGACGAAGCCGGCGAGAGCGCGACGTATATCGTCCCGAGGCGCGGTGCGCCCGCCGCATCCGCAGCGCCTTTGTAGGCGCCGATCAGCGCCGCCCCGGCAAACACGCGCGGTGGCGGAGCCATCCCCAGCATCAACCCGGCCACACCGGCAACGCCGACCCCAAGGGCGGCGCCTTTGGCACCTTCCTTCGCCACCAACCGCGACGGTGCGCCGAGCCGATCAACGCGCATCACGTCCGTCATGGCCAGTGGCCCAAGGTTCTCGATGTCCAGCCGCAGCATCTTGTTGTTGGCAGTGATGAAGTCGCCGGTCACCGCCGTGCCGTCCATCTTCAGGACCTTCAGCGGTGTGCCGGGCTCGAGCATCATGACGTTGTCCCAGCGTCCGACCGGGGAGGGATCGGCGGGACGTTCGTAGCGGTGGTCCGCATGACGCGATCGTGACGACATCGCGGCGACGCCGTAGAGCGCCGGAGCGCACGCGGTGGTGAGCAGGCCGGGGATGAGGACGATCAGCAGCTTCTTCATGGGCCGACGATAGCGGTCCCTGGGGAGCGGAGTCGTGAGCGGATTCTGAAAAACAGTGAGCAGGGCGCCGACCAACCGTTTCCGCCAGGTCACCGTCTAACCCGCTAGCCGAGATGATCTAGGGAGGAGGCGGCCAACTTTGAGTGGGTTTCCTCGCTTGTCTCGGTCCGCTTAGGTAGATTATCTTGTGGAGCACATGCCAAAACGGGGAAACCAGCCGATGCAGGGGGAACTGCTGCAAGGCACACTCGACCTTCTCATCCTCAAGACGCTCGCCGTTGGTGCGGCGCACGGCCACACGATCGCGCACGCGATCGCACAGCGGTCCGGCGATGTGCTGCAGGTGGAGCATGGATCGCTCTACCCCGCCCTGCACCGGCTCGAGGACCGCGGCTGGATCTCGTCGTTCTGGGGCACGTCCGAGAACAACCGGCGCGCGCGCTACTACCGCCTCACCCCGAAAGGACGGGGCCAGCTCGCCACCCAGACCACACGGTGGGACGAGATCGTTCACGCCATCAACCGGATCCTGCGACCGGCCGAGTAGCGCGCCATGAGCTGGTCACGATTCTTCCGCCGCAGCCGCTGGGACGATGAGCGCGCCCGCGAGCGCGAGGCACACCTGGCTCACGAGATCGACGACAACATCGCGAGCGGCATGACGCCGCAGGCGGCTGCCATGGCGGCACACCGGCGCCTCGGCAACGCGACGCAGATACGCGAGGACATTTACGAGATGAACACCCTGAGCCTCCTCGAAACGATCTGGCAGGATCTGCGCTACGGCTTCCGCCTGCTGCGCAAGAATCCGACCTTTTCGATCGTCGCGATCCTGACGCTCGCGCTCGGCACCGGCGCCAACGCCGCGATCTTTCAGCTCGTGAACTCCGTCCGCATGCGCGAGCTACCCGTCGAACGTCCACAGGAACTCGCATCGATCGGTATCGACACCAGCGACACCGGCCGCACAGGACAGTTCTCGAACCGGCGGCCAATCTTCACCGAACCCTTATGGCAGGCGATCCGCGCCGAGCAGCAGGGCTTCTCGCAGCTGTTCGCGTGGGGCATCACGAGCTGGAACCTCGCAACCGACGGCGAATACCTTCCAGCGCGTGGTCTCTATGTCACCGGAGACTTCTTCCAGACGGTTGGAGTCAGCGCGCAACTCGGACGCGTGCTCGGCCCGGCGGATGACCACGGAACCTCGTCACCGTGGATCCGGGATTCAGGCATGCGCGAGGTCGCGCCGGGCGCGACGGTCTCGTACGACAGCGTGCGCACCTACGTGCGCGACTCGCTCGTCACCGAGCGCCTGATGGCAACGCTCTCCGGATTCTTCGGGATCCTCAACATGCTGATCGCGACCATCGGACTCTACGGGGTGATGTCCTGCATGGTCTCGCGGCGCAAAGTCGAGATCGGGATCCGCATGGCACTCGGCGCGGATGCGCGGAGCGTTGTCAAGATGGTGCTGCGTGAATCCGCCCTGCTGCTCGCCGCCGGCGTAGTCGTCGGCGTCGGCCTCGCCGCGCTGATGGCCCGCTGGGCGGCGTCCCTGCTCTTCGGTCTCGAGCCGTACGATCCGCTCTCATTCCTCTGGCGATCGTGGCGCTCGGCCTGGTCAGCCTGCTGGCCGCATGGATTCCGGCGCGCCGCGCGTCCCGCCTCACGCCGACGGTGGCCCTGCGGGCTGACTGATTGAAATTGCGGATTGCCAAACGCCGACGCTACGCGAGCCGGGGCACGGTGATATTGGGCAGCGCGCCCGCGATGGCTTCACGGTGCGGTTGCAGGAAGGGCGGCAGGACGAGACTTTCGCCGAGCGCGGCAAGTTCCTCGTCGACAGCGAAGCCCGGACCGTCGGTGGCAAGCTCAAACAGCACGCCGCCCGGCTCTTTGAAGTAGACCGATTTGAACCAGAAGCGATCGATGACCGGCGTCGCATTGGGTCCGGCCTTCTCCACCTGCGCACGAACCGCGAGCTGGTGCTCCTCGTCGTCCACACGCCAGGCGAGGTGATGGATCGCACCGATGCCCCAGCGACCGCGCCGCTCCGAGGGGCTCTCGCGGAGGTCGACGATGCCGGCCGAGTTGCGAAAGCCGTAGCGCGTCCAGCCCTCGTCGTGACCGAGTTTCTGGAAGCCGAGCGTCTTCTCGAGAAACGCCGTGGTCTCGGCGACGTCACGTTCCCATAGACGCGCGCCATAGAGACCGCGGATCTGGTGAGCCACTGGGATCGGGCCGTCGGTCCACGGCTCGAACGGACGGTTGGTCTCGTCGGCGACGAGCGCGACGCGCATGCCGTGCGGATCGACGAGCGGCAGCACGTCCTTGCCGAATCGCTTCTCCAGCTTCGAGAAGGTCACGCCGTACTTCTGCAGCCGCGTGGCCCAAAACGGCAGGCTGCGGCTCGGCACTTCGAGCGAAGCTTCCACCGCGAGTCCGTGCCCTGACAGAGGCGGCGCCAGCTGTTCCCAGGGAAAGAAGGTCAGATCGCTGCCGGGCGTCCCGATCGCATCGGCGTAGAAGAGGTGGTAGGTCCCCGGATCGTCCTGGTTCACGGTCTTTTTGACAAGCCGCATGCCGAGCACCCCGGCGTAGAAGTCGACATTCTCCTGTGCCTTGCCAGAGATCGCGGTGATGTGATGGATACCGTTAACGGGACGCATGGTAGGAGTATAGGCGAGGCTGACATCAGGGTCCTGTTGAGACTCGGTACCAGAGCGGAGGAGCCAGTTGTGAAGTTTGCGGTCTGAGGTTGCCAATTACAACCGACAAACCTAACCTTCAAGAGGCCAATATCTGCCAGTTTCACGCCTCCTCCGGGTGCTGTTCGAGGAATAGTGCCCCCGGTGTAGGACGTTTTTCCATCTTCCATCTTCCATCTGCCATGTCACGCGCGAAGCGCTCTCCTAAGAGTCGCGGAGCGCGATCATAGGATCCGTGCGACCCGCGGACCTTGCCGGGAGCCAGGAAGCGAGCAGCGCCGCCGTCAGGATCGCACCCGCGGCCATCGCGAATACCATCGGATCCTTCGGCTGCACATCATCCAGCATCGTCTGCAGCGTGCCGCCGAGCAGCCAGGCCGCGAAGGCCCCCGCGGCGGTGCCGACGAGCGCCAGCTTCAGGCCGCGCTGCATGACGAGGCGCCGGACGGCGGACGTCTCTGCGCCGAGCGCCAGCCGGATCCCGAGCTCCCGACGCTGACGCCGAACGTTGTAGGTCATGACGCCGAAGACGCCGACCATCGCGAGGAGCGCGGCGAGCACCGCGAAGAGGCTCGCCATTGCCGACACCAGACGCTGCTGCCCCACCGATGCGCCGACGACCTCCGCCATCGTCTGCACACGCGTAACCGGCAACGAGGGATCGAGCGCACGCACGATCTCTTTCGCGGCGGGGATGATGGCGGACGGTTCATCGCCGGCGACGCGCAGGACGACCGTCTGCGCGCTTCGACCACCACCCTGGTCGAGCGAACGATGGAACTCGTAAGGTGAACGGCGGGTAAGACCGTAGGAACGCGTGTCGCCGATGACACCGACGACCTGCCACCATCCACTGCGGTCACCCTGACCGAAGCGTTTGCCGAGGGCGCTCTCGCCGGGCCAGAACTTCTCCGCCATGGTGCGGTTAATCAGTACCGTTGTCGTGCCGGGTCCGTCGCGCGCGTCGAGCATCCGTCCTTCGAGCAGCGGGATGCCCAGCGTCTTGAAGTAGTCGCCGGCGAACCAGCGGTACTCGACGAGCGGTGCGTTGTTGGGGTCCCAGGGCAGCTTGCCTTCGACCTGCATCTCGCCGTTGTCGCCGAACCGGTACATCGGCAGGTGACTGGTCGTTCCGACCGACTGGATGCCGGCCGTCTGGGAGAGCCGCGCCAGCAGCTCCGTGTAGAACGCACGGACGGTTCCTTGTGCCGCATAACGCGGGCCGGCGGGTGAAACATCGAACGCAATCACCTGCTCGATCTGGATCCCGGCATCGCGCGACTGCAGCAGCATCAGGTTCTTGATCAACAGCCCGCCGCCGACAAGCAGCGCGAACGCCACGGCGATCTCGGCCACGACGAGACCGTTGCCAACCTGGCTGGAGCCGCGCTGCCGGTGCGCGTGTCGGTCTCACGAACGGAGGCCGCGAGTTCCTTCGTGCGCATCTGCGCCAGCGGCCACGGGCCGCAGAAGATCCCGACAGCCAGCGTCACGACGGCAGTGAAGAGCAGGACATGACTGTCGATCGCGACCAAGGCGGCGCGCGGCAGTTGGTTGCCGGCGAGGGCGACAAAGGTTCGCACCAGCCAGAAAGCAAGCATCACACCGAGTAATCCACCGGCCGTCGCGAGAATCGTTCCTTCGGCAACGAGCTGGCGTGCGAGATCCCTCGTCCGCGCGCCTAACGCGAGCCGGATACCCAGTTCTCGGCGC
>JACDDJ010000666.1 GCA_013817065.1 Acidobacteriota bacterium | reverse complement strand
ATCACGTATGGTCCGATCGGCAGCGGGCGCAGCGCGTAGAAGCCCTCTCCGTTGGTCGTGGCAGCATGGCACTGGCGGTCTGACCGTGGATGGCGGTCACCGTGACGCCCGGCAGCGCGCCTTCGGTGGCATCGGTGACGACACCGCTGATGGTCGCTTCCGACGTCTGCGCATCCGCCACCGCCGGGATCAATGCCGGGGTGACACCCGCAATCCACAGCAACGTTACGACGACGAATCGCGCGCTCATGAACAACCTCACTCGTACCTCCATTTGATGACCCGTTCGGCCATAGGCACCTCACGAGAGCGCGGGCAGTCTGACGCGTTCGGAGCCCTTTTGCAACCGATGCGTCATCGCGCCGTTCGGGGGGGCCGGGCCCTCTTCGCCGACGAGCGACGCGAGCACGCGACGGTCGCGTGGCGACGTTTACCGCCTCAGGATCGAGCGGCGCCCCGTCGCCGAACGTGATCGGCTACGGTCTCTTGTCCGACGACGGGCCGCGAGGCGCGTTGACCTTCGGAAAGCGTTCCGCCAGTGCCGCTTTGACCTTCTGATACTTCGCGTCGGACGCGAGGTTCGTCCACTCGAAGGGATCGTTCGTTTCGTCGTACAGCTCCTCGCCGCCGTCGCGGTACCGGATATACCGCCACTGCTCCGTCCGTACCGCGTGATTCCCGAAGCCGTGCGTCGTCAGCGCTGAACGATCCCAGCTCGCCGACGGATCGGCGAGCAGCTTCCTGATGCTCCCCCCTTCGACGTGCGCCGGAAGCGGTAACCCGGCCAGCTCCGCCAGGGTGGGATAGATGCTCATGAAATCCACCGCCCGGCTCGAGGTCGTGCCTGGCTTCGTGACGCCGGGTGCGAGCCAGATGAGCGGCGTGCGGGTGGATTCCTCCCAGAGCGAGAACTTCCGCCAATGATGTTTCTCGCCCAGGTTCCAGCCGTGATCGCCGAGCAACACCACGATCGTGTTGGCGCGGAACGGGCTCGCGTCAAGCGCGTCGACGACGCGTCCTATCTGGCCGTCGACGTACGAGATGGCGGCCAGATACGCCTGCACGGCCTCTTTCCACCGCCCGGACTTCACCATCAATTCATGATCGGATGGTCTGTCGGGCGAGTTCGATCCGGGGCCGCGCGCCATCGTGACGCCCGCGGGCGGGATGTCGCCGAGATCGTCCGCGCGATACGGCGGCAGCTGGACGGCATCGAGCGGGTACATGTCGAAGTACTTCTTCGGCACGTTCCAGGGCATGTGCGGCTTGTGGAACCCGATCGTGAGCAGGAACGGCTTGGCGTGACTGCGCCGCAGCTGGGCGATGCCGTAGTCGGCGATGCTGGTGTCCGCAATCGCGTCGTCGCCGCAGTCCACCGGAGAGAACTTGATCCCGCCCACGCCGTCGGTGGGGTTCAGCGGCGCGCACGGTTTCTGTCGCTCGGTACCGTACTCGTCCCACTCGTCGGTTCGATCGTACGCGCCGTGATAAATCTTGCCGGCGCCGAGGGTCGTGTAGCCGTTCGCGCGAAACAGGGTGATCAGCGTCTTGTCACGTCCGATGTGCGGGCGCCAGTCCACCGTGTTGTCATACACGCCGGTCGTGGACGGGCGAAGTCCTGACATGAGCGCCGCCCGGGACGGGTTGCACGCGGGTGCCGCCGTGTGGGCGCTCGCGAACGTCACGCCGCGCGCGGCGAGCCGGTCGATATTGGGTGTGATGGCCTGTTTGTTTCGACCCAGTGGTCCGACCCAGTGATTCAAGTCGTCAACGAAGATGACCAGCACGTTGGGCTTCGCTGCCGGCTGTCCCAGCGCCCGAACCGCTACGGCTGCCGGACTCGCCAGCGCCAGCATGACGAGGAGGAAGACGTGGGCGATGCGCGACGCGTGGGCCGGGCGGCCGGACACGCGCGCTGCGGCGAAGATGTCTCGCATATAACGGCTCCAGGGCGACATGGTCGCTGAACTGAAGGGTCCGGCTACTCGTATCGCCATTTGATGACCCAGGGATCTCCCGTGCGCTCCTGAAATGCTTTGATCCTGGCTTTGAGGTCCGCCAGGACGTGCGCGTGTTTCGGGTCGGCCGCGAGATTCGCGGACTCGAGGGGATAGCGGCTCGCGCTGCACTCGCGGTCGTCGCGAAGGCGTGCGTGAAGCGAACGCCTTCCAACGCGAGCTGGTCCAGGCTCGGCGTCTTGACCACCCGATTGCCGTAAGCGCCGAGCGCTTCGGTGCCGTGGTCGTCCGCGACGAAGAACACGACGTTTCGGTCCGCGGCACGCGCCGGCGTGGCGAGCATCGCCAGCCCGACGAACAGCACCAGTAGTCGCATCATTCCATCCTCCCGCGGAGCCGGCGTGTGCAGTCTGGCGATTCCGGAGGCTTTTTGCAATCGGCAATTGTCGGCACGCCACGGCGGGCTGACCTCCTGTAGTATGTGGCCCCATCGGGTTTGCGGGGGGAACAGCCATGAGCAGATCGCGTTCATCCAGAGGCCTGCGCATTGCCGCCGGTCCGCCCCTCGCACTCCTCGTCACGCTGTTGGCGTCTGGCAGCACCATCGAGACCTTCGGCCCGCCCGCGCCTGTGCCGCCAAACGTGCTGCTCATTGTCGCGGACGACATGGGGTGGGGCGATCTGCGGCTCCACGGCAACGAGCGGATCGACACCCCTGTGCTCGACCGGTTCGCGCAGGAGTCGGCCAGGTTCGATCGGTTCTTCGTCTCGCCAGTCTGTGCGCCGACGCGGGCCAGCCTGCTGACCGGTCGATATCACCTGCGCACCGGCGTATCCTCGGTCACCGGCGGACTCGAGACCATGCGGGCCAGCGAGGTCACCCTGGCCGAGGCGCTGCGCGGGCGAGGGTATGCCACGTCCCTGACGGGCAAGTGGCACCTGGGCGCGCACTATCCCCACACACCCCAGCCCCAGGGTTTCGAGCGATTCGTCGGGTTTTTCGAAGGCCACACGAACAACTACTTCGACGCCACCTTGATCGACAACGGACGATCGCGGCCCACGCGTGGCTACATCACGGACGTCCTCACCGAT
>JACDDJ010000665.1 GCA_013817065.1 Acidobacteriota bacterium | reverse complement strand
GGGGATGGGTGACGCGCAGACCGCCTTGCGCGTCTCCGGAGTGGAGATCGTCGCGGTCGCTGATGTCTACGATGGCCGCCTGACGCGGTCGAAGGAAATGTGGGGCGACGAGATCTTCACGACGCGCGACTACCGCGAGGTGCTCGCGCGCCCTGACGTGGACGCAGTGATCATCGCGACGCCCGATCACTGGCACGCGCGCATGGCTATTGACGCGATGAAAGCGGGCAAGGACGTCTATCTCGAAAAGCCGATGGTGCAGGACGTCGAAGAAGGCCCCCGCATCATCGAGTCCGCGCAGGCGACCGGGCGTATCCTGCAGGTCGGCAGTCAGCGCGTCAGTTCGATCATCTATGCCAAGGCGCGCGAGCTGTTCAAGTCCGGCGCGATCGGGGAACTGAATTTCGTCGAGGCGTGGTGGCATCGCAACTCGGCGATGGGAGCGTGGCAGTACACGATCCCGCCGGACGCCAGCCCGGAGACATGCGACTGGGACCGCTTTCTCGGTGATGCGCCGAAGCGTCCATTCGACGCGACCCGGCTCTTCCGCTGGCGCAACTACCGGGATTACGGGACCGGGATTCCAGGTGACCTCTTCGTCCACCTGTTCTCAGGGATCCACTACGTGCTCGACTCGCATGGGCCGACTCGCATCATGGCGACCGGCGGGCTTCGTTCCTGGATTGATGGCCGGGACGTGCCCGACGTCGCCGTCGGGTTTTACGATTATCCGAAAACCGCGGCGCATCCCGCCTTCACCTTGATGCTCAAGGTGAACTTCGCCGACGGTGGGGGAGGCGAAGGTCACCTGTTCCGCTTCGCCGGACCTGACGGCGTGATTACGATCGGCGGCTCCGCCGTCACCCTGGCGCGCCAGGAGCGCCCCGTTGATCCCGGTCTCTCGATCGGCACGTTTCCGAGGGCGATGCAGCAGCAGATCGCGGAAGCCCACCGCGCGCGCTATCCCGAGCAGATCACCCTGCGTCCGCGCGAGGAAACCGTGTTCACCGCCCCGGCGGGGTACAGCGACACGTTCGATCACTTCAGGAACTTCTTCGACGCGGTCCGCAGCCGCAAGCCGGTCATCGAGGACGCAGTCTTCGGCCACCGCGCCGCCGGACCGGCGGTACTGACCAATACCAGCTACTTCGAGAAGCGCCCGATCGAGTGGGACCCGGAGAAGATGCGCCGCCGCGGATGACGTTCATGCGCCCGACCTTCCGGTGGTGGCGTAAGGCCGACCAGGTCGGAACTGCGGGTGCGCGCCCACGGTCACTGGGTGTCGCCTGGAGCATCACGCCGCGGATGGTGCTGCGCGCGGGCTACGGCATCTTCTACCAGCAGACCGAGAGGTACGGATCCGAAAGCCTCGAGCAGATCGTGACGAATGGACGCGCGGACTACGATGCCCTCCAGACCCGCGCCCAGCGCCGCTTCGCGAATGGGTTTGCCTTCACCGCCGCATAACTACTCGAAAGCCATGGGGGACTTTCTCGACCATCTGAGTGCCGGCGGCTGGGCGCTCAGATCGGCCGCTACACACTCCATCAGCAGGATGACGATGTCTTCACCAGGCAAACTCCTCGTTGCGGCGGCTCTCGGGGCCGCCGCGGTCGTCGCCCCTCTGTACTCCGGCTCGCTTCCGGAGGACCGCGGCGCGTCCGGAACGTGGCACGCGCTGCTGAAACTCGCCACCACCGCGAGCGCACTCCATACAACGGCGCATCCCGATGATGAGCACGGGGGCGTGCTGGCGACGTTGAGCCGCAGGGATGGTGTCCGGGTGGCGTTGATAACGCTCAACCGGGGTGAATCCGGAGACAACGCCATCGGATCGCAGCTGTTCGACGGCCTCGGTCTGATCCGGACAGAGGAGCTGCTTGTTTCAAACGAGTACTACGGGGTGGACCGGCAGTACTTCACAACCGTGATCGACTACGGATTCTCGAAGCGTCTGGACGAAGCGCTCGAGAAGTGGGGACGCGAGAACGTGCTGCGCGACGTGGTCCGCGTGATCCGGACCGAACGGCCGTTCGTCCTGGTCTCGCGGTTCCAGGGCAATGAGCGCGATGGCCACGGCAACCACCAGACCGCGGGGCTGCTCACGACAGAGGCGTTCAAGGCGGCCGGCGACCCCGCGATGTTCCCGGAGCAGGTCTCCGAGGGCCTCCGACCGTGGCAGCCCTTCAAGGTCTACATCGGCGGCAGCCGTGAGGAGGAGCCCTGGAACGTCCGCATCGACAGTGGCCAGTACAGCCCCTGGCTGGGCGATTCGTACAACAACTTCGCGCGGCGTGGTCTGAGCTTTCAGCGCTCGCAGACGAGCGGCCAGTTCTCGCGCTCGGCAGGCCCGAGCTATGGCTACTACACGCGCGCGGGCAGCCGGGTTCAGGCGCAGCCCAAAGAGGCAGGATTCTTCGAGGGCATTGATACTTCTATTCCCGCGCTCTTCCGGACCCTTGGCCGGCCGGCACCGGCCGGTGTCGACGCCTTATTGGCGTCGATCGCGCGCTCTGTCACCGATGCCACGGCGGCGTTCAAGGGGAGCGAGCCGTCGGCCATCGTCCCAATGCTGGCGGCCGGTCTTGCGGCGACCAGGGAGGCGATCACCAGGAGTGCGTCAGAACCTGAAGCGGTGTTCGTGCTCCGCCGCAAGGAACAGCAATTCGTCGAGGCGATCAACACCGCGCTGGGCATCCACTTCGAAGCCGTGGCCCAGTCGGCCGGTATGCCGGCGCCGACCGGCCCGGGTGCTGCCTTTGCCGCGCCTCCAGTGCTCGATGCGGTCGTGCCCGGTCAGGCCTTCGAGATTTGCACGACGTTCGCGAACCGCGCTCCTGTGCAGATTGCGCTCGATAGCGTGTCGATCGAGGCCGAGCAGGGATGGCAGGTGACGGGGCAGGACGGCAAGGCTGGCCCGCTGGCAGCCCACGCGGTCGCACAGCATCGCTTCGACGTGACGCTCTCTCCGGACACCCGCCTGTCGAGCAAGCCGTACTTCAGCAGGACCGGTCTTCAGGAGAGCCGCTACACCCTCGACGACCCGTCGCAATTCGG
>JACDDJ010000664.1 GCA_013817065.1 Acidobacteriota bacterium | reverse complement strand
CGGCGGCCTCAGGTACGATACCGTCCCCGAGATTCAGACGGCGAACTTTATGTCGCGCATACAGATCCCGGTGCTCGTGATCAACGGACGCGACGATTTCAACGTGCCGCCGTCAGACCAGCAGCGCTTTCTCGAGCTGCTCGGTACGCCCCCGGACCGCAAGCGCCTCGCGCGGCTGGCCGGCGGCCACGTCCCGAGCGACATGCGCGAGTTCTACCGCGAGGTGCTCAACTGGTTCGATACCTACCTCGGTCCCGTGAAGTGAGCCAACCGCCAGCATCGGGTCCATGCGCGGACTCCTGATCGGGACGGTCGTCGTCATGGCAACCCTCTGGGGAATGGCCAGGTGGCTTCAGCCGCGGATGGCGTTCTTCCCGACCCGGGGTGTGCAAACCACACCCGCGGCATTCGGTCTCGCGTTCTCGGACCTGAAAATTACGACGTCGGACGGGGAGAAGCTGCATGGCTGGTGGATCGAGCATCCGGCGCCCCGTGCACAGGTGATCTACTGGCACGGCAACGGCGGTAACCTGTCGTTATGGCTGCCGGTGCTTGCCGACCTGAGGAACCGTGGCTTCAGTGTCATGGCGGTCGATTACCGTGGCTATGGCGGCAGCAGCGGAAGCCCTTCGGAGCGTGGTCTCTATCGCGACGCAGAGGCGGCGACGGGATATTTCAATCAGCACCTTCGCCGGCCGGGAGCGCCGACCGTCTACTGGGGACGCTCACTTGGATGCGCGGTGGCGTCCTACGCTGCGCGCCAGGTTCCGCCTGAGGGGCTCATCCTCGAGAGTCCATTCCCTGATGTGCGATCGCTCTTTTCCGGTAACCCGATCATGCTCGGGCTCAGCTTCTTTTCGTCCTACACATTCTCGACATCCGCGCATCTGGAGGCGTACCGGTCTCCGCTCCTGGTCATCCACGGCGATGCGGATTCGATCATCCCGTTCAGGGCCGGTCAGCAGGTCTTTGGAAGGGCTCGAACCGCCACCAAGAGTTTTGCGGTGCTCAAGGGTGCGAACCACAACGACGTCCACACGGGTCACCCCGCTTACTGGCCTTCGATTGACCCGTTCATCAGCGGCCTTGCCGCGCGATGAGCAGGTACTTACGGCATACTTGCGCTATGAAGACGCTGCTCAGCGCCGCCGGCGCGCTTCTCGTCGCCACAACAGCGGTTCACGCGCTCCAGATCGACTACCCGGCGCTCTGGGAGAAGGGGACGCCCTTCCACGTCTTCCTCGAGAACGTGAAGGCACGGCAGGATCAGTGGAAGCCTCGTTTCGCTGACGCCGCAATCGATGCCGCGTCACTGGCGGAGGCGAAAGCCCTGCCGGCACGACGCCGCATCCTTGCGGTGGCCGAGGACAAGTGCAGCGATTCCGCGTGGGCGCTGCCCTACATCGCGAAGCTGGCGGCGGCGGCGCCCGAAAAGCTCGAGGTTCGCGTGATCGGACGGGCCGAGGGCAGCCGCATCCAAGCCGAACATCTGACGCCGGACGGCCGGCTCGCCACACCGACGATCATCGTCCTCGACGAGAACAACCGCTATATCGGCGGCTGGGTGGAGCGCCCGACCGAACTGCAGAAGTGGTATTTGGAGAACAAACCAAAGGTCACCCAGGGCGCCCTCTACGAGCACGTCAACAAGTGGTATACGGAGGACGCCGGACGGTCGACGATCAGGGAGATGCTGGTCATTCTGGGCCGCGACGCGGCTGAAGGGAAGTAGAGCGAATGTACGGAATCGTTCTGATCATCCACTCCTGGCTGCGCTGGGCCGTGCTGGCGGCAGGCATCGCCGCGGTCGCGCGTGGCGGTGCGCGCGATTCGAGCACCGGCCGGTGGTTCACGATCCTGCTGGACGTGCAGATGCTGATCGGGCTGCTGCTCTACTTCGTCCTCAGCCCCTTCACGACGGCGGCGCTCGGTGATTTCGGCGGCGCCATGAAGAACCCGCAACTGCGGTACTTCGCCGTCGAGCACGTGTTCGGGATGGTGATCGCGATCACCCTCGCGCATATCGGCACCGCGAAGATCAAGAAAGCGCCGGCCGAGCGCCGGGCCAGGCTCGCGCTGATTTTTTACGGCCTCGCCCTGGTGGCGATTCTGGCGTCGATCCCGTGGCCAGGCATGCCGGCAGGGCGCCCGCTCTTCAGGTTTTAGAGCTTCCTCAGCCTGAACTCCCCGTGGTCCCGTGCGGACTTGTAACTGCAGGTCAGCGCCTCGAGCGTCGCCGTTCCGCGGTACTCATAAGCGCCACCCGCCAGCGCGCCGAGATTGGAGCCGCCGCTGAACGTCCAGCGGCCGTCCTCCTCCTGGACCACGTTGAAATCGGTCGGGTAGCAGGCGCGGAAGACCTTCGCATACTCACCCCGGAATGACAGGCGCCAGAGCTCGGCGCTGACCGCGTCGACAACACAACGGAGCCGTCCCCGGTGGCCGGTCGCAGCGCTGATCCACTCGCCCTCCCAGCAGCCGCCGACGTCCCCGGACTGGCGTTGCGACGCCTTTGCCCACTGCTCCTTGAAGTCACTGCAGTTGGCCGTCAGCGGCGCGAGCATGTGAATGAGATTGTCGAGGACGGACATGCCCCTATTTCACCACGGCAATGTTGTTGAACCCGCCAATCGTCCCGGCCGTATAACCCCATCATGCTGATGCAGGACGTCCGTTATGCCTTCCGCTCGCTGATCAAGAACCCCGGGTTCACGGCGATCGCGGTGGCATGCCTCGCGCTCGGCATCGGCGTCAACGCCACCATCTTCAGCGTCATCGACGGCGTGATCCTTCATCCGATGACATATCCGGAGCCGGAACGGCTCATGATCCTTCATTCCAGGAACCTGGAAGAGCGGGTCAACCGCGGACCTGTCTCCTACCCCGACTTCAAGGACCTGCGCGACACCGCGACCAGCTTCGAATCGATGGCGGCGATCGCAATGCGCAGCCTGACGATTGCCGATCCTGGCCGCGACGCAGAGCGCTACCCGGGCGCGACTGTGAGCTGGACGCTGTTCCGCATCCTGGGCACGCCTCCGATCGAGGGGCGCGACTTCAC
>JACDDJ010000663.1 GCA_013817065.1 Acidobacteriota bacterium | reverse complement strand
GGATCGAGGTCGCTTCGAACGCGAAGGCGTGCCGGGTGAAGAGTGCGACGCCAATGCGGGTCACCGAACTGACCGATTGCGCCTCGGGGTCCTGCGCGAACCAGTGCAGACTGACCTTCCACAGCAAGCTCACCAGCACCAGGCCCAGGACGACCGACAGCACCGCGGCGATCTTGAGGCTCCCCGGCTGCAGCGCGGCAATCAATCCTGGCGGCGCCGGCTCCTCACGCGGCACGTTGAGCAGCATGACGACGAACAGGAACAGCACCATGATGGCGCCGGTGTAGATGATGATCTGGGTCACGGCCGTGAACGGCGCGTCGAGCAGGATGTACAGGCCGGCCAGCGCGCCAAAGGACGTGATCAGCAGCATGACGCTGTGCATCGGGTTCCGCTGCCCGACCACACCGATCGACGCGATCACCGTGATGGCGGCCAACATGTAGAAAGCGACGGCGTTCCAGTCCATAGCTATCCGATCCACAACACGAGTGCTGCCGTCGCCAGGAGGTTCAGTACCGCAGCCGGGAGCAGCCACTTCCAGCCAAACTCCATGAGCTGGTCATAACGGTAGCGCGGCAGCGTCCAGCGCATCCAGACGTAGAAGAACAGGATGACGAACACCTTGGCGAGGAAGTACACCCAGGCGAGCCAGTCGGGCAGGAACGGACCGAGCCAGCCGCCGAGATAGAGACTGGTGGCGACCGCCGCGACGGTGACCATGTTCACGTATTCGGCGAGGAAGAACAGCGCGAAACTCATCGAGCTGTACTCCGTGTGGTACCCGGCGACGAGCTCCTGCTCCGCCTCGGGGAAGTCAAACGGCGCGCGGTTCGTTTCGGCGACGCCGGCGATCATGTAGATCAGGAAGCCGAGCGGCTGCAGGAACAGGTACCACTTGGGAATGAAGCCCCACCAGTAACCGGACTGGTCGAGGACGATCTCGCGCAGCGACAGTGAGCCGGCCATCATGATGACGGCGGCCAGCGCCAGGCCGTACGACAGCTCGTAGCTGATCATCTGCGCCGCCGAACGGAGCGCGCCGAGGAGCGAATACTTGCTGTTCGAGGACCAGCCGGCAAGAACGATCCCGTAGACGCCCATCGAGGCGATCGCAAACACCACCAGCACGGCCACGTTCACGTCGGTGACCTGGAGCGGGATCGGCTGATCGAGCAGCCCGAACAATGTTGTCTCGGTGCCGAAGGGAATGACTGAGAACGCCGCAAAGGCCGCGCACGCGGAAATCACTGGCGCGATCGTGAACAGGAGCGCGTCGGCCGCCTTGGGCCGCAACTGCTCCTTGAACATCAGCTTGATGACGTCGGCGAAGGGCTGCAGGATCCCTTCGAACCCGACCCGGTTCGGGCCGACGCGGTCCTGGATGTAGGCGCAGACCTTTCGCTCCATCCACACCATGAAGGCCGCCGACAGCACCAGCATGTTGAAGATGACGAAGATCAGCCCGAGGTGGGCAACGATCTGCGGATCAATACTCATGACGCTGCGCCCGCGGTGCGACGGGCGATGGGCGACGTGCTCACGTAGTGTTGCTTAGTGTGCATGAGCCACCGGCATCTTCGCGGCGCGCCAGGCGGACGGCACGGTGCAGCGTCCTTCGCGGATGTGCGCCTCGAACTCCTCGCGGAAGTGCTTCACGGTGGTCAGTGCCGGCGTTGCCGCCGCGTCACCGAACGCACACAGCGTCTTGCCGGCGATGTTGCCGCCGACGCTCACCAGCAGGTCGATGTCGCGCATCACGCCCTCACCCGCCTCGATGCGCGTCAGGATCTTCCACAGCCAGTCGCCGCCTTCACGGCACGGCGTGCACTTGCCACACGATTCATGCTTGTAGAAGTAGAGGAGGTTGCGGGCCGCCCACACCATGCAGGTCGTCTCGTCCATGACGATGATGCCGGCCGAACCCAGCATCGAGCCGGCCTTCTGCACATCGTCAAAAGATGCCGGGATGTCGAGCTCGTGGTCGAGCAGGATCGGGACCGAGGATCCACCCGGGATGACCGCTTTCAGCTTGCGGTTGTCGCGGATGCCGCCGGCGCGCCCGTAGATCAACTCACGCAGCGTGATGGTCATCGGTGCTTCGAACACACCGGGATTCTTCACGTGGCCGCTGACGCAGAACAGCTTTGGACCACTGTTCTTCTCGGGGCCGAGGCTGGTGAACCATTCCGCGCCGTTGAGGACGATCGGCGGCAGGTTGCAGAGCGTCTCGACATTGTTGACCGCCGTCGGGCAGTTGTAGAGACCTGAAACCGCCGGGAAGGGCGGCTTGATGCGGGGCTGCGCGCGCTTGCCTTCGAGCGACTCGATCAAGGCGGTTTCTTCGCCCGCCTCGTAGGCGCCGGCGCCGCGGTGGATCACGATGTCGCAGTCGAACCCCGAGCCCATGATGTTCTTGCCGACGTAACCGGCCGCGTAGGCTCTGGCCAGTTCGGCTTCCATCAGCTTCTGAACGTGGTAGAACTCGCCGCGGATGTAAATGTAGGCGACCTTCGCGCCGATCGCCCAGCAGCCGATCAGGCATCCTTCGAAGAGGGAGTGGGGATTGCGCTCCATCAGGAGGTGATCCTTGAACGTCCCCGGTTCGCTCTCGTCGGCGTTGCACGCGATGTACGTCGGCAGCGGCGTGTCCTTGAGGACGAACTGCCACTTGAGACCGGTCGGAAAGCCGGCGCCGCCACGTCCGCGCAGACCCGACGCCTTCACGAGATCGATGACCGCGGCCGGCGTCATGCCGAGCGCCTTCTTCAGCCCGTCATACGCGCCGTGCTTCACCGAGAAGTCCAGCGTGTAGGAGTTGGGCTCTCGAATGTACTTAGTGAGAATGGGTTCCATATCTAACTGTGCTCTCGTCAACTCCCAACGCCCAACGCCCAACGCCCAAAAGACCCCGGCGACCGTAGGGCAACTTGGGGTTTGGGAGTTGGGCGTTGGAAGTTGTTTTCACTTCTCGACCTCGAGGTGACAGCCTGAAAGCGCAGCTTCACCTCGAGCTTTCAGGTCATCCACGAGCCGCCCGCACGACTCCGGGCTCGCGTGTTC
>JACDDJ010000662.1 GCA_013817065.1 Acidobacteriota bacterium | reverse complement strand
TTTTTCGCTGCAGCAGACTTATGACTCTCGACTCCAAGATCCCCGGCGGACCGCTCTCCGACAAGTGGGACCGTCACCGCTTCGAGTCGAAGCTGGTGAACCCGGCCAATCGGCGCAAGTACACGATCATCGTTGTCGGCACCGGGCTCGCTGGCGCGTCGGCCGCATCGTCGCTCGGCGAGTTGGGCTACAACGTCCTGACCTTCTGCATCCAGGACAGCCCGCGGCGCGCGCACAGCATTGCCGCCCAGGGCGGCATCAACGCCGCCAAGAACTACCAGAACGACGGCGACAGCATTCAGCGCCTGTTCTACGACACCGTAAAAGGCGGCGACTATCGGTCGCGCGAGGCCAACGTGTTCCGCCTGGCGCAGCTGAGCGTCAACATCATCGACCAGTGCGTCGCCCAGGGTGTTCCGTTTGCGCGTGAATACGGCGGCCTGCTCGATAACCGCTCGTTCGGCGGTGCCCAGGTGTCGCGCACGTTCTACGCACGCGGACAGACGGGCCAGCAGCTGCTGCTTGGCGCCTACCAGTCGATGATGCGCCAGGTCGAAAAAGGCACGGTGAAGTCGTTCAGCAGCCGCGAGATGCTGGACCTCGTCCTCGTCGATGGCCAGGCCCGCGGCATCATCGTTCGCAACCTGGTGACCGGCGCGATCGAACGCTATGCCGGCCATGCCGTCCTGCTGTGCACGGGCGGCTACGGCACCGCCTACTACCTGTCGACCAATGCCGTGAACTCGAACGTCACGGCGGCGTGGCGCGCGCACAAGCGCGGGGCGTTCTTCGCGAATCCCTGCTACACCCAGATCCACCCCACGTGCATCCCGGTCTCGGGCAGCCATCAGTCCAAGCTGACGCTGATGAGCGAGAGCCTGCGCAACGACGGTCGCGTGTGGGTCCCGAAGACCCAGGGCGACAAGCGTTCGCCCGAACAGATCCCAGAGGCGGAGCGCGACTACTACCTCGAACGGCGGTATCCGAGCTTCGGCAACCTGGTTCCGCGAGACGTCGCCTCCCGCAACGCGAAGTCGGTGTGCGACGAGGGACGCGGCGTCGGCGACAGCGGCCTCGCGGTCTACCTCGACTTCAAGGACGCCATCAAGCGGCTCGGCGAGGACGTGATCCGCGCCCGCTACGGAAACCTGATCGACATGTACACGAAGATCACCGACGAGAATCCGTATCGCGTGCCGATGCGGATCTACCCGGCGATCCACTACACGATGGGCGGGCTATGGGTCGACTACAACCTGATGAGCACGATCCCCGGCCTTCACGTCCTCGGTGAAGCCAACTTCTCGGACCACGGCGCGAACCGCCTTGGCGCAAGCGCGCTGATGCAGGGTCTAGCCGACGGCTACTTCGTCATCCCCTACACGCTCGCGCACTACCTGGGTAGCAACGCCCTGCCGACGGTCTCGACCGATCACGACGCCTTCAAGGAAGCGGAAGCCAACGTCCAGGGGCGCATCGATCAACTGCTGTCGGTCAAAGGGTCCAAGACGCCGCGACAACTGCACCGGGAGCTCGGCAGCCTTCTCTGGGACGAAGTCGGCATGGCGCGCACTGACGCCGGCCTGCGCCGGACGCTGCAGCGCATCCCGGAGTTGCGCGAGGAGTTCTGGCAGAACGTCAGTGTGCCGGGCCCGAAGAACAACATGAACAAAAACCTCGAGTACGCCGGCCGCGTCGCCGACTACCTCGAGTTCGCTGAAGTCCTTACCCTCGACGCGCTGCAACGAACCGAATCGGCTGGCGGCCACTTCCGCGAGGAGAGCCAGACCCCGGACGGCGAGGCGATGCGCGACGACGATAACTTCTCCTATGTTGCGGCCTGGGAATTCCAGGGCGTCGGGAATGCGCCGGCCCTCCACAAGGAACAGCTGACGTTCGAGTACGTCAAGCCCTCACAGCGTAGTTACAAGTAGGGGCCGTTCGAGAACGGCCCCGTGCGGTGATACATGCGTATATTTCTCAAAGTCTGGCGCCAGGCGAGTCCGAAGGATCGCGGCGAGTTCGTCGACTACACCGCTGAGGACGTCTCACCCGACATGTCCTTCCTCGAGATGCTCGACGTCGTCAACGAGGGACTGATCGTCAAGGGCCAGGACCCGATTGCATTCGATTCGGATTGTCGCGAGGGGATCTGCGGGACCTGCGGATTCATGGTCAGCGGGATCGCGCACGGGCCGGAGCATGGCACGACGGTCTGCCAGCTACACATGCGCAGGTTCAAAGACAACGAGCGTGTGACGCTCGAACCGTGGCGCGCCAAGGCCTTTCCTGTCATCAAGGACCTTGTCGTTGACCGCAGCGCCTTCGACCGGATTATCCAGGCCGGTGGCTATACCTCGATCAACGCCGGCGGTCCGCAGGACGCAAATGCGATCCTGATTCCGAAGGTCGCCGCCGACAAGGCGATGGATTCGGCGGCCTGCATCGGCTGTGGTGCCTGCGTCGCCGCCTGCAAGAATGCCTCAGCGGCGCTCTTCACATCCGCGAAGATCAGCCATCTGGCGCTGCTGCCACAGGGCCAGCCCGAACGGGCCCCGCGCGTGGTCTCGATGGTCGAGCGTCACGACGCAGAGGGCTTCGGCAGCTGCTCGAACGAGGGTGAGTGCGAGGCGGTGTGCCCCAAGGAGATCCCGATTACCAACATTGCCCGGATGAACCGCGACTATTTCCGGGCGATGCTCGTTTCCCGCCACGACTAGCGGGCGGGAGCACGCCTGCCCCCCTGACCTATCGCTCGAAGCTGACGCTGACGCCGCCGCTGCGAGTCAGGCCGTTCGGCCCGACCGCTGTAACCGTTGCTACGTAGTCTCCGCCAGCCAGCTCGCTGAAGAACGCCGCGCGGTCGACCGTGATCTCATTGTTCGAATCGGGCGACGGCTTGCCAAGATTCGAGGCTGCCACAGGGGTTGCCGTCCACGGGTCCGCGCCTGCGGCAAACACCTCGAACAGGTAGCCCGTTACGTTCGTGGCGTGATCTGCCGAGGCGCCGAACACGACCAGGCGCGGCGCCGACGTCGAGGCTGGTGGGTCCGGGGCCGGATCTGCTG
>JACDDJ010000098.1 GCA_013817065.1 Acidobacteriota bacterium | reverse complement strand
GATCTGGACGGCGACGTCACCGGATCCGTAGATGGCGAGCCCTTTTGAGAGCTCACGGAGCTTGCTCATCGGCCCAGCCACTCTCGGAGCAAGTCGACGGGCACGACGAAGCGGGCGAGCCAGAGGTTGTAGGCACCGCGCGGGTACGGAGCCAGGTCACGAAGACCATGCATGAACGCCTGGTACTGCACGAGAAGCAGGCCGGTGTGGACCACAATGACCGATGCAACGACCGCCAGCTTCCGCAGCGACGGAGTCCACCAGTCGATACCCGCGGCGAGCGCGACGGCGAGGACCGGGAAGCAGCTGATGAATCGGCGCGAACCGAACGCTTCCCCGGCCCACCAGTCAGCGACCGCCGCATTCACGTACCACGACAGCGCAAGGAACAGGATCATCGCGGCCGCGAGTGCGCCATGCTTCCGCGCCAGCGGAACCAACCCGAGGAGCGCGACGGCAACCACTGGCGTCCAGGTCAGGAGTCCGTGCCAGTCTGAGAAAAGGACGCTCCAGAGCGCCGGCTCGGTCCACCGCATGAAGCCGCCGCCCTGCGGCATGGCCAGGGGCTGCCCGTACACCGCCATCCACACGATCATCTGCGGCACGAATGCAACCGTCGCAGCGACAAGGGAAAGTAAACCGAGGGACACGGCCCGTGCGAACGAAAATCGCGTCGCACGCACATTGACGAGCAGATCGAGCGCAACGGGCACGAGCAGGATCGCGTCCTGCCAGCGCATAAGTGCAGCGACCCCGGCCAGACCGCCCAGGATGGCATACCGCCGCGTCGGCGACGCGTCGCTTGACCGGATCCATGCGTACCAGAACGCGCTCGTTGCCAGGAGGGACGCGGCGTGCGAATAGGTGGGCGAGACCAGCGAGTAATAGATCGCGCTCGACGCCAGCCACAGGACCAACGTCGCCCACGCGGATGCGCGCGCTGGATAGAGCAGTCTGCAGGCGCGCCACGAGATCCAGACGCCGAGCGTCGCTGCCGCGATGCCACTAAAGCCGGCGGTTGCCTGGAACAGGCGGCCGTATCCGTCGATCGGGACCTGGGCACCCGCCAGGTTGAGCAACCAGGTGCCGGCCGTCGCGAGCAGGAAAAGAGGCAGCCACAGAATTGCCGGACCGACCGGCATCAGGTTGCGGACGTGTCCGGTTGGCGTGTCTTCGTACACCCAACCGGTCCCCGGTTCGCCACCCTGCAGTCCATAGAGGCGGACGTAATCGTTCCGGAAGTGCAGGTCCCCATCGAAGACGGCGGAGCGGAGCTGGACGTAGTGGTGGAGTGCGTCGCCAATCACAATCCGTCCGCCCGCCTTCGGGCGAAGCACCAGGCTCGAGCCATAGGCGAGCGCGAACAGCACCCCGATGCTCACGATGATCGTGGCGGCGCGGCGTTCCGGCAACGACAGAACGCGATCGATCAAGGCTTGCGGAGGGTCAGGAGATTGAGAAAGCACCACCCCGGCACCGGCAGCAGGCGGGTGAGGGCGCGATGCAGCGGCATCAACGCACGCGGATGTTGCCGGATCAGTCGGGTCACGATCGGGATCGTCGGAAAGATGCCGCGGCGGCGGGTCATGATAAAGCCCGCGCGCCGCGCGAGAGCGATGTAGTCATCGGCCGGCCGGTCGCCCGGGTGCTTCAACTCGGAGGCCGTCCGAATCAGCCGGCCGCGCAGCAGGAACTGGACGCGGGACTGCAGGTGCGCGAGGTTGGGTACTGAAACCAGCAGTACTCCGCCCGGCACCAGCACTCGATGGAGTTCGGCCAGTGCTTTGGGCTGGTCTTCGAAGGTCAGGTGCTCGAGCACGTCAAGGCACAGTGCACGATCGAAGGAGCCGTCCTGATAGGGGAGAGCGGTGAGTGAGCCGCGGCGCACGCGCGCCGACGAGTACGACGCATCGATCCCCTGGATCGCAAGGCGTCCGGCGTACTCCTCGACCAGAATGCCCTCGCCGCAGCCGGCATCGAGCACGCGTGCCTCGCGCGGCAGGGCATCCAGCCACGCCCGTACCGACTTCAGCTTCGCAATGTAAGTCGGGTAATAGTCCCAGTCCGGGTCCGGCTGGCGATGGTAATCACCGCGCGCGGCGTACTCACCGTCGCGGACCACGGGCGAACTGGCTGACATCGGCTGATTCTACAGGCTTCGGTGGCCGACGCCGAGACCCGTAGATGGGAAGAAGTGCTTAGCCTTGCGAGCCGCCGCCGCCACCGCCGGGCGGCTTGGGTGGCGCGCCAAACGGTATTGGCTGCTGCGGTTGCGGCAGCGGGCCCGGGCGCGGAGCGGTGAGAGGGCCTCCCGGCTGGCCGGGCTGCGCCTGCGGCTGCATGTTCGGCACGTAACCCGGAGGCATCGGCGCCGGGCCGGGCGGCGGCTGATTAGGCACGGGCTCTTCCATGTCCTGCGTCGGCACAACCTGAATGGGGCGCTGATTGAATGCCGGTGGTGGGGCGGTCACCGGGCTGTTCGCAGGCGGACGGCTGGTCGGCAGGATCAGGATGCGATCGAACACCGACGCGTTGGCCACGGCCGCGGGCCGCTCGGCAAGCATGTATCCGCTGGCGCTTCGCAGGATAATGTCGAGCGCGCGGCGCTCAGGAACATCGACCAGCTGGAGCGTGACCGGCGTAAGAATCTTCTCGCCGTTCACCACGCGTGTCTGGCCCACTTTCGCCCATTCGGCCATCACCATCGACAGCGGGACGTCCTGCGCGATCAGCGTCACGAGCCCGTCCTTGATGCTGAGCTTCAACTCGCCGGCACTAGTCGCTGCCGGGAACGCGAAAACTGCCGGAATTACGAGGCAGAAAAGAAACTTGCTCATTATTGATCTCCCTGAGGCCAGACGGTCAGTATACGCCTTGTTGGACGGGATCGCGAGCACGACCGATGACTAAAAGTGCGATGTGCGACGTGCGGCGTGCTACGTCAGCTTAGTGACCCATAGCGGCGAATCCTTGCGCGGAAGGTCGCAGGCCCGGCACACGTCAGGGCCGCCGGTTTCGAGATGTTCCCGGCGGACCGAACGGTAGAGGTCGTTATTCCAGATGTCCTTGATCGACGAGGTATTCATGTCGCCAAGGATCGTGTGACCATCGAAGTCGGCGCAGCAGAGCGAGACCCGGCCGTCCCACAGGACCGTGAAGGTCAGCCACGGACGGTAGCAGGGATAGTTGACGTCCGACTCCCGGTGCAGCGTGCCGCCCCAGTTATGCAGGTCGGTGATGTGGATCTTGTCGGCGATCCGCCGCCAGTGCTCGATGAACGCCTGCTCATCGGCCGAGTTGTTCTGGCGGACGAACGAGAGAATCAGCTTCGGCCGCCGCTTGCCGTACTCGGCCCGGAGCCGCACGAGACGTTCGATGTTGGCGATCACCTTGTCGTATTTGAGGCCGATCCGGGTCGATTCGAAGACGTCCTTGCCGGATGCATCGACGCTGATGTTGATCGCGTCAAGGCCCGCTTCGATCATCCCGCGCGCCACTTCCTCGGTAATCAGCGAGCCGTTGCTGATCATACCGACCTCGCGGATGCCCTTCTCTTTCGCGTAGCGGACCTTCTCGACCAGCTTGCGGTCGACGAACGGTTCACCGTAGTTGTGCACGCGCACGTGCGTGATGCCGAGCTCGACGCACTCGTCCACGATCTTCTTGTAGAGATCGAGGCTCATGATCCCCTGCCGGCGATGCATCTCGTCACGGGGGCAGAACACGCATTTCGCGTTGCAGATGTTGGTGCTTTCGATCTGGACGATCTCCGGCATGATCGGCGACCGGTCGCGGCCGGTGGCGAGCATCAGCCGCCGGATCGGCTTGGCCTGGCTGCGAAGAGCGTCTTCCGCGACACGGCGCAGTCGCGCCTTGATCTTGAACGACTCGGGCATTACTTGATCTGAGAACTCGCGAAATGCGCGATGACCCGCTCGAGAATCTCATCGAGCTCGACGGTCGGTTTGTATCCTGTCAACGCCTGGATCCGGGCGATGTCCGGCACGCGCCGGGGCATGTCTTCGAAGCCCGACTCATAGGCCTGGTCGTACGGGATCCGCACGATCTCCGAACGGCTGCCGGTCATCACCTTGATCTTTTCGGCGAGATCGTTGATCGAGATCTCGTAGCCGTTCCCGATGTTGAAGACCCTGCCAACGGCGCGCGGTTCGTCAATCAGCGCGACCAGCGCATTCACGACATCACCGACATACGTGAAGCTGCGCGACTGTGTGCCGTCGCCAAACACCGTGATCGGCTCGCCGGCAAGCGCCTGCCTCACGAAGTTCGGGATCACCATCCCGTACTGGCCCGTCTGCCGTGGTCCAACCGTGTTGAAGAGGCGCACGACGATGACCGGAAGCTTGCGTTCTTTCCAATACGCGAGTGCGAGAAACTCGTCGATGAGTTTGCTGCACGCGTAGGCCCAGCGATGCTTCGAACTGGGTCCGAGCACCAGGTCGGCGTCTTCCGAGAACGGAACGGTCGTGCTCTTGCCGTAAACCTCTGATGTCGACGCGATCACGACCAGCTTCTTCTTCTTGCTCGCGATCCTGAGCACAACCTCGGTCCCGTGGACGTTAGTCTCGATCGTGTGGACGGGCTGCTCGACGATCAGTTTGACGCCGACCGCCGCTGCCAGGTGCACGACGACATCGGCGCGATCGATATGCTCTGCCAGCAGCTGCTCGTTCTCGACGCTGTCGATGATGTAGTCGAAGCCGGGCCTACCCTTTAGATGCGCGATGTTGTCGATGGATCCCGTCGAAAGATTGTCGACGACAAAGACTTCGTCGCCTCGCTCCAGGAACCGTTCGCACAGGTGTGACCCGACGAATCCGGCTCCGCCGGTAATCAACACGCGCATGTCATCAACCTGATCCGGCCGTGGGTTGGCCGCCACTGTGAACGAGGGTCAGCACCGCATCTGCGGACGCCGCTGATGCTCCGCCGGGGCCGTGAGCGAATGGGTCTCCGAAGACGGCCCGGCGTCGCTTCGCTAGCTGCTGACGGAATCCCTCATCATACAGGATGCGGCCGAGAACCCCTGTCACCTCAGCAGGATCGGAGGATCCTGCGAAGGCTCCCGCATCAACAAATGGCGACAGGTTGTTCGGCAATCCAATCACCAGCGCGGGAATATCCAGAGCGGCAGCGTCCAGCGCGACGGTCGAGTTGACCGTCACCACCACGCGCGCGCTCCTCAGCAGCTCAGCCAGTGTCAGCGAAGGCGGACTCACGCGGACGAGCGGCAACGTCGAGACGATGTCGGCGTAGGCTTCGCCGGTTTCCGCAGGATGAGGTTTGATGATGATTGCGACGCCGGGCAGGCTGGCTGCGGCGGCGCAGAAGGTGCCAAGCACCGGCCGCGCCTCCTTCTCCTTGGTCGTGACCAGCACGATCGCCTGGTCCTCCTCGACGCCGAGGGTCAGTCGGGTTTTCACGGTCGGGTGGTCGCCGATCGGCACTATCGAGCGGCGCAGCTCATCGAGCCGTGGACTGCCGGTCACCACCAGCGCGTCAGCCGGAAACCGGCCGCGCTCCTCCAGATGTCGCTGAGCGTAGCTGTCGAACAGCAGCGTCTGCGTGGGCAGTGGGAATGGAGGTGTTGTCGACGGCTGCATCTCGTCGGGTTCGTGCCGATAGTTCAGCCAGTGCCGATAGATGAAGCCATGTTGGAGCCCAATCGACGGGATGTTCCGACGTCTCGACTCGAGAATCAACGCGCGGCCCCATCCACCTGCTTCGGCGTAGGTCAGGACGCCAGACGGTTGAAGGGCGTCGAGGGCGGCGGCCGCTTCGTCCATGGCGCGAACCGACCACGGCCATTGCAGCCAGGCGATGCCGGCCAGTTGCTCCTTCACGAGAGGCCAGCAATCGATGCCCCTGATGACCGCCGCGCCGCGAAGGGCTGGAGCGTTCCGGAGGGCAGCGAAGTGCGCGGTTCTGCGGCGCCACATCTCACGTGATGCGCGGAGGGCGCGGCGCGGCGCGTACCGCTCGACCGGCACCACCCTGTCGCCAGGCCCGGAAGCGGACGGCCATCGACGCCCGCTGCGGAAATTCGTCGAGGGCCCGATGCCAACATAGCGGATGAATTCGGGATTCGTCCGACGCTCGAGTTCGCTGAGCACTGGCCCGATGTAGGACTCGGCCGATTCGCCATCCGCCCCTGTACGCCAGAACGCACGATGGATGAAGGCCACGACGCCGCCCGCAACACCCGCGTCCGGCGACCGGCGAACGCGTTCGGTGGTGAGCAGGGCAGACAGGTTCAGCGATCGCGCGCGAAGGTCGAGCCGCGCCATCCGGCGCCACCAGGTTGCCATAGTAGTCACGGCGCCCACGCTCACACCACGTGACGCTCCTACGAGTGGTGCGAGCAATCGTACGACCGCGGAGGCGGACGTCACCTCGATCGCAACCGGGCGTTCACTGCTGATCAACGTGTCCAGCGCAGCGAGCGTGCGATAGATGTCGAGAATCACCTGCTCCCGGTGGAAGTAGATCTCGGTGAACCACCAGAGGGAGTCACCGCGGATCGTGAAGCGGTCTCGGAATGGCGCGCCGTCCACGGGGAGATTGCGCAGGCCTTTGATCCACTCGTATGCAGCCTCATGCGCCGCTTCCTCCTCGGCCGGAGCCAGGTACGAGGTGAGCGCGACGCGCCGTTCGCCGGCCGCGGTTCGCACGAGGATGTCAGCGTCGATCATGCCGGCGCGTTCATGTTGCGGGAGCCGGACTCGTCCAGCACGTCCAGTGCCGCTGCGAGCACACGATCGACCGAGACGAAGGCAAGACAGTCGGGAATGTGACCGGTGCAGCGGTCCGGCGGCAAGCGGATGCGGTTGCAGGGCGCGCACGGCAGATCGATGCGAACGACCCTGTCGATCGGGCCGCGCGGGGCGTAGCGGCGCGGATCCGAGGGACCGAAGACCGCGACGATCGGCGTGCCGACCGCTGCGGCGAGGTGCATCGGCCCGGTGTCACCGGTGATCATCAGGTCGCAGCGGTCGAGCACCGCTGCCACCGAAAGCAGGTCTCGCAGGCTCGAGATGTCAACCACGTGCGAGGACGGCAGTGTGCGTTTGACGTCGTCCACGATCGCGGCGTCGCCAGGGCCGCCGGTGAGCACGAGCGTCGCACCGCGGTCCTCGATCAGCCGTCGCGCGACTGCAGCGAACCGGGCGGGATCCCACTGCTTGACCTCGCGGCCGCCGGCGGCATGCATCGCGACGAGCGGACGTCCCTTGCCGGCGAGAATCTGATCGGCGTTGCGCTGCGGTTCGTTGGGAATCTCCAACCCGGCCACCACTGGCAGCCGTCCCTCACCGAGGACCGAGCGCACCAGCCGGCGAGTGTTGTCGACTGTGTGGTGCTGGGGCTGGTAGTCAAGGGCCTGGTCGAGTAAAGCACCGCCACCGGCACTGCAGTAGCCGGCCGTCCACCGGGCACCCGACAGCGCGAGCATCGCGTTGCTGCGTACGTCCGGTTCGAAATTGACGGCAATGTCGTACTGGCGAGCACGCCAGCCCAGCGCGGTGCCGGCGAGTGCCGCGGCGCCGGCGCCCTTCGCGCCGCGCGCGAGCCACGGCGCGTCAACGATGAGGACCTTGTTGATGCCGCGGATACTGCGCGCCACGTCCGCGTTCCAGCTACCGACGACCAGGTCGATCTCCGCATTCGGCGCCGCTGCCCTCGCGTCCGCAATCGCCGGGACGGCCATGAGCAGGTCGCCGATGCGCTCGAGCCGCAGGAGCAGGATCCGCGCCGGTGCCTGCGGACGATGGCGCCGGCGAAATGGCCGGGCCAGCGCCGCGATGGCGCCGAGCACCGCGTCGCCGGCGGAAACGAGCGCGCGCTCGCGCCGGTCGTAGATCTGCAGTGCGGCCATCAGAAATGTGTCAGTCGAAGACGCTTCTATTTTATCGTCACGCGGTCGAGCATGACGCCAAGCTCACGGTCATCGCCCGTGCCGAGCACCCGCGCCGGGTTCCACTGCGTCGTCACCAGGCGCAACTCCACCGGGTCGGTTGCCGCCGCCGCACGGCTGGCGAGGTCGGCGGGGATCGCTAATGTGTAGGGGCGGAAGTTTCCCTCGACCTCTATCCGCCCGAGGAGTTGGTTGTGCAGGAAGACGTCCACATCGGCGAGTGGGGCAGCCGTGGGCCGTCCGCCATCACTCATCACGAGCGTGACTTCGCGCGCCGTTGGAAGTATGGAGGTAACGCTGATCGCCGAGGCCCGACTCGTCCAGCGGAACGTGCGTCCCTCGGACGTCTCCTTGGCCCTGAACCTCAGGACGTGAAGGTCGTCCCTGGTTCCCACATCCAGGTCGAACCAGGGATCCGATCGCGACGCGGCGGCGACGAACTCGTAGATGCTGTACTCGAATTCCTTATGCCGTACCCTCCGCGGCAATGCGTTCATCGCTGACTCGAATTCCGGCACCTGGTAGCGATCGCTCCAGATCGCCTCGACGCCGTAGCTGCCCGAGAGCAGGTCCGTTCCGCCTCCGCCCATGAAGAGCACCCGCTTGTAATGGCTGCGCGCCCACTGGAGAAACGCCGTGAAGGCGGCTTTATCGGGGCGTGGAGAGTCGAGGGTGAGGACGTTGCGCGCGTAGATGTACGCCAGCGGCAGCCCGAACACATGGGTGTCGCCGCCTGCGTTTCGCGATTCAACGATGAGGAGGTCATCGTCTCGGACCTGCTCGGCGAGTGTCTCGACCCGGGGGATCAGACCGGCGTACTCGACATGGTCGACGACCTGCGCGCTGGCGCGCACGAACTGCGCGCCAAGGAGGGCCAGGAAAATCCCGCCGAGCGCAGGACGGAGGAAGCGCGCCCGCCAGCCAGTGCCGCCGCCGCCGACCGCCGCGGCTGCGGCGAGCAGCAGTGTCGCGGGGAGGATCACCGGCAGAAAGCGACGCGCCGCCCAGAAATGTTCCGGAACGATCCTGAGCTTGTAGAAGAAGAAGAACCCGAAGATCCCTGCCAGGACGAAGAACACTGGCGAGCGCCAGAACGCACTCCTCGCATAGAGCGCGTATCCGACGAGTGCCGCAATGACGGCCGGGACCGTGACGTAGAAATTTGCGAAAGTGCGCAGCGCGTATGCGTCATGCGCCGCCAGCCGTCCAGAAGGGTGGCGAAAAAAAAGCGCGTAGCACGCCGCAAGGGCGACGATCGTCGCCATGGTGGAAGGCGCATAGCGCACGATCACGTCGCGGACGGCTGGTCGGCGAGCCGCCACCCGCAGCAGCACCATCCCCACAGCTCCGAGCAACACCAACAGCCCGTGCTGCCACCACGGCATGTTGCGGATGAAGTCCAGCGGGTACCAGACGTAGGCTTCCATCGGACCCGCCAGATAGAACGCCGCCGGCACCGCCACCGCGAAGAATCCCGCGATCGACCCGAGACGTGGTCGCACACCGGCAAAGATCCCGAGTGTCAGCCCGCCCGCCACCGCGGCCACCACCAAGACAGCATCGAATCGCAGGAACAACAGCAATCCGACGAGGACGCCGGCGACGGGTGCGAAGAACTTGTCACCCTCCAAGTGCGATCGGGCGAGGGCCAGCACCGCCGCAAACCCGAAGGCCTGCATCATGACTTCGGAGTTTGGATAGCGCGCGAACCACACCTGGATCACATTCAGTGTGAGCAAGGCTGCACCGGCGGCAGCGGCCGTCTGTCCAAACACCTGACGTCCCGCAAAGTAGACGGCAAGCACTCCGAGGATCGCCAGCAGCGGCGTCGTCTTGCGCAGGCCAGTCAGCCCGTCGAGGCCGTAACCGATCGCCAGCGCGGCCGGAAAGAGATGCGGGAACTGCCCGATGACGTTGCCGCGACCGGGATCCTGGATAAAGAACCCCATGAAGCGGCTGCCGTAGTAGTCGGCGCGCGGCTGCCCGTTCAGGGTGTGCTGTGGGAAGAAGAGTTCACGGGTTGAAGCGGGCACCTTCTCGACCGTCGCGTCGTGAATCAGGTACGTGCCCGTCTGGGCGATCTGGACGCCTTCGTTGACGTAGGTGCCTGGATCCTTGCCCGCGATGATGTACTCAGCGCCAGGAAAGAATCGAAAGCCACCAAGCACCACCAGCATTAGCGGGATCGCGATCGACAGGCCGGGCCGCCGAGCGTCGTTCAACCGCAGGCGGACGCGAAACAGCACGACCAACACGAGCGCGAGCAGGAACTGACCGGCGAGCAGGTACTCGAATCGGTACCGTCCCACCGAGGCGAGCGAGAGCGTGATAATCAGGGCGCTTGTCGTGCTGAGGATGACCTGCCAGAACAGGCGCTCTTCGGCGTCGAGCGCCTCGCGCTTCGCGCGGTCGAAGAACGGCGCCCGATAGATGGCGGCTCCGGGCAGCCACCCGACAACCAGCAGCGCCGCCACTTGCAGCACTATCGGCATAGGGTCAGACTCCGGCCCGGTTTGCGCGCGCGGTCACGAACCGTTCTCGAGATACTTAGGAAGATGCTCCCGGTAGTACTCGAC
>JACDDJ010000097.1 GCA_013817065.1 Acidobacteriota bacterium | reverse complement strand
GGCCGCGCCGGGCGCGAGGGCACCGCGATTACCCTCGCCGAACCGCGTGAGCACCGGCTGCTGAAGAGCATCGAGCGCATTACCAAGCAGAAGATCGAGATCGCGACCCTGCCGACGGTGGCCGATCTCCGGGCGAAACGCCTGGAGCTTACCCGCGCGGCTATCCACGAGCGCCTCATTGCCGGCGATTCAGACGACGTCCGCGTCGTGGTCGATTCACTGGCGGAGGAGTTCGACATCGTCGCCATCGCGGCCGCGGCGGTGAAGGCCCTGCATCTCGCCACCGTGGGTGACAGCGAGGAACGAGACCTGCCTGCGCCGGCCGTGCCGCGCGAAGAGCACTTCCGTGGACCGGCCGCCGGTCCGCGCGCGCCGCGCCAGCGGCCGCGGGATGATGGTCGTCCGATGACGAAGATTTTCATCGGTGCCGGCCGCCAGGCGGGGATCAGGCCGGCGGATCTTGTCGGTGCGATCACCAACGAGGCAGGAATTCAGTCGCGGGACCTTGGCGCCATCGAGATCACGGATCGCTTCTCACTGGTGGAGGTGCCGGAAGAGGGCGTCGATGCGATCGTGGCGGCGATGAAGAAAGCGACCTTGCGGGGGCAGAAAGTGCCGGTTCGCCGGGATCGCGACGCGTAAGGCACTGACGTTGAGGGTGCGGGCACTCACGCTGAAGGTGCAGGGTGCGGGCGCGGCGGGCCGGTTTTTTTCGGAAGGCTCTATGCTGAAGGGCTGGCAGCCTCCACCAGGTGAGGGTGGTTGTACTCACTGACGAAGCCCTTCACGAATGTCTCTTTATCCGTGCGCTCCTCGATTGTCGGCACACCCCAGAAGTCGCCCTGGACGGCATCCCGCGTGATGGTCACGACGACGTAGCCGTGGTTGAGGCCGTCGGCCCAATGCAGGTGCGGCCGCGATGCGCGTGCGTTGCGCAGCCTGTTGCCGGCGTTCTCTGCGGTCCAGCCACTCGGCGAGGTCACTGACGGCGTGACGAACTCGATCGCTGCTGCGCCACGTCCCGTGGTCGCGTCGTACCTGGTCCAGGGATCCTTGGCGATGTCGTACGCCCACGAACTGTGGACGTCGCCGGTGAGGATCACGGCGTTCTTCGTGCCGGTCGTTTCGAGGTGGTCAACCACTCGATCGCGCGCCGGGCGGTAACCGTCCCACGCGTCGGCGTTGCCGGCCGGCGTGCCCCATGGCGTGGTCGCGGCGAACATCACCTGCTGCCCGAGCAGCTGCCAGCGTGTGCCCCGCGCCTGTGAGCTGCTCAATTGGGAAAACAGCCACGCCTCCTGCCTGGACCCGAGGAGCGAGCGTTGTGGATCTTCGATCAGCGCCAGCTGGTCGCGCGGCACCTGCTGGTCCCGCGCCACGACGCGCGTGTCGAGCATAACGAGGTCGGCCATCGATCCCAGCCTGAACGTGCGATAGATCCGCGCTTCCGTCAGCGTGCCTGACTCCCGGACCGGCATCCATTCGTAGTACGCCTGCACGGCGGCATTCCGCCTCGTCGTCCAGTCGCCTTCGCCCTCTTCGGGGTTATGGTTTTGTGCGCCGCCACGCCAGGTGTTGTTGCTCACCTCGTGGTCGTCCCAGACCGTGATCCACGGATGCTGCCGGTGCGCCTCCTGCAGATCCGGATCCGTTTTGTATTGTGCGTGTCGGGTGCGGTAATCCTCGAGGGAGACGATCTCGCGGTCCGGCCGCGGGATCCGCCCGAAGCGCGTGCCGTCACCGTAGCGGATGTTCGCGTACTCGTAGTAGTAGTCGCCGAGGTGCAGGACGGCATCGAGGTCGGCGTGGTTGGCAATGCCGCGATAGGCATTGAAGTAGCCGGCGGGAAGATTGGAGCACGAGGCAACCGCGAGGCGGATGCGCGCGACGTCCGCAACCGGCAGGGTGCGCGTTCTCCCGGCTGGGGAGCGCTCGCCTCCCGACACGAAGCGGTAGTGATAGCGCGATCCAGGTTGCAGGCCGGTGACGTCCACCTTGACGGTGAAATCGCGCGCCGCAACGGCCGTGACCTCGCCGCGCCGGATCACCTGTCGGAACGTTTCGTCGCGCGCCACTTCCCAGCGGACGCGCGGACGAGACGAGGCGGCAGTGCCGCTCACACGGGTCCACAGGATGACGCGGTCTGCCAACGGGTCACCTGACGCCACACCATGGAGGAAGACGTTGCGGCCGTCTGCACCAGGCTGCAAGCGGAGGAACGGATCGAGCCTCGCGATCACAGGTGAGAGGCCGATGAGTGCTGCTGCACCGAGAAATTCGCGCCTCGTTCCATTCATGGCGGCAGCTTAGCGCAGGCTGCGGACGCAGACAAAGTGACCGATCCGCGTGCCGCACCCGCACCCAACGGAGCCGACCCAGCGGAAGTAGATAAAATGCAGGGATCGTGTTTTCCTCCCTGAGCCGCCTCGCAAAATTTGCGTGGGGTGTGCTGGCCTACAACATCGCGGTGATCCTCTGGGGGGCGTACGTCCGTGCGAGCGGATCGGGGGCAGGCTGTGGCGAGCACTGGCCGCTCTGTAACGGGGTCGTACTGCCGCGGGATCCGAGTATCGCGACGCTGATCGAGTTCTCACACCGGATCACCAGCGGCCTCGCGCTGATCGCCGTGGTGGTGTTGCTCGTCTGGGTGAGGCGTGCCTGCCCTCCCGGTCACCGGGCGCGTCGGGCCGCCGGATGGACGGTCTTCTTCATGCTGACCGAGGCGGCCGTGGGCGCCGGTCTCGTGCTGTTCCAGTTGGTCGCCGACAACGCGACCATGGCGCGGGCGATGTTCATGGCGGTGCACCTGCTCAATACCTTCGTCCTTCTTGGCTGGCTCACATTGACGGCGTGGTGGCTGAGCGGAGGGGAACCGGTTTCGGTGGGCGGACAGAGCGGGCGCGCCGCGGCGCTGGCGCTGGCGGCCGCGGGACTGCTGCTGGTTGGCGCCAGCGGCGCCGTCGCGGCGCTGGGCAACACGCTCTATCCCGAGACATCGCTGGCCGCAGGCTTCGCCGCGGACCTGTCGGGAACCTCGCACTTGCTGATCCGGCTGCGGATCCTGCATCCGACGTTCGCCGTCCTGACCGCCGTTGGACTTCTCTTTGGCGCACCCCGGCTGGCGGGCGGGCGCGGCCCCCGCACGGTGACGTTGGCGCGGGTCGTTGCCGGGCTCGCCGCCGCCCAGCTCGTGCTCGGCGCGGTCAATGTCCTCCTGCTGGCGCCAGTGTGGATGCAGATGATCCACCTGCTGGTGGCTGACCTGCTCTGGATCGCTTTTATCCTGCTCGGAGCGAGCGTCCTCGCCATTGGCGTCGAGGCCGAGTCCACTCGTGCCGTCCGCGGCCCCAACACCCTCGAGAACCTGCACCTGCAGGGCTGAAGATCGGCCCGGGACCCGGGAATATAGAAGGGCCGAAAATGGTTTTGTGACGAATGGATGATGTTCGAAACCTGTGGAGATTTGTCGCCGCGCTTGTCGCCGTTCTGCTTTCTGCCCTGCCGACTCTCGCCCAGGAGGCACCGACGGTTCCGGCCGGTCCATTGACACTCGAGCAGGTGCTCGACCTCGCTGAGGCACGAAGCGAGTCGGTCGGCATTGCGCGGACCGGGGTCACGCGTGCCGAGGGCGAGCAGATGCGCGCCCGCAGCGGCCGTTATCCGCAGTTGAATGCCTCAGCCGCCTACGACAGAGCGCTGGCGTCCGAGTTCTCGGGTGTGTTCGGCGGCGGCGCCTCCGGGCCGCCGTGCGCACCCTTCACACTGGACCCATCAGCCGCGCTCCCGGACCGCGTGGCCGAGATCGAACGCGCCATCGACTGCGGCGCGCTGACCGGGTCGCTCTTCGGGGGCGGAAGCGGAGACGAAGCGGTCGACCTGCCGTTCGGTCGCAAGAACACGTGGCGGGTGTCGCTCCTCTTCTCGCAGTCGGTCTACTCCGGGGGCCGGATCGGCGCGCAGACCGACATCGCCGCGGCCGGGCGCACCAGTGCGGAACTGAATCTCACCGCCGCGCTCGCTCGCCAGAAGTTCGATGTCACGCAGGCATTCTTCGACCTGGCCCTGACCGAACGGCTCGTGCAGATCGCTGAAGCAACCGTGGCGCAGGCAGAGGCGACCGTACGCCAGGTGCAGGCTGGCTTCGAGGCGGGTGCGCAGCCCGAGTTCGAGCTGCTGCGCGCGCGTGTCACCCGGGACAACCAGCGGCCGGCCGTCATTCGCAACCGTGCCAATCGGGATATCGCGATGCTGCGTCTGAAGCAGCTCCTCGATCTGCCGCCGGACTACAACCTTCAGATCGTGGCGCCGCTCGATGGACCGGTGCCACCGCCCTCGGCGTTCGCCGCACGCGTCGAGGCCGTGCAGGGTCAGACGTTCGCTGAGATGCTCTCGCCCGAGGCGACGGCGCAACGCACGCCGGTGAGGGAAGCGGCAACGACAGTCCGGCTGCGCGAGGCGAGTCTTCGCGGCGCCTTGGCGGAGCGCCGACCCTCCGTGTCCGTCACGTCCAATTACAGCAACGTCGCGTACCCGTCCGGCTTGTTTCCAACCGGCAACATCCGCACGAACTGGACGGTGGGCGCATCGCTCGATTTCCCCGTCCTGACCGGCGGACGTCAGAAGGGCAGCGAGCGCGTCGCGCGGGCCGAGCTCGAGCAGTCCCGCCTGCAGCTGCGCCTGACCGAAGAGCTCGCGCTGCTCGATGCACGGGCCGCGCAGGCGGAGCTCACGGCGGCGATGGCCGCGT
The DNA here is from genome assembly GCA_013817065.1 of Acidobacteriota bacterium. GTDB lineage: Bacteria > Acidobacteriota > Vicinamibacteria > Vicinamibacterales > 2-12-FULL-66-21 > JACDCA01. The sequence continues at coordinate 5,783 of JACDDJ010000097.1, read as the reverse complement.
TCGAGGCGAGTGCCGGCACGGTCGGACAGGCCATGCGCGCCTACCAGATCGCCGAAGTTCGCTTTCAGTCCGGTGTCTCGACGCAGCTCGAACTGGCGGATGCACGCCTGCTGCTGCAGCAGGCTGAAGCCAACCAGGCGCAGGCGGCGCGAGATCTCCAGGTCGCACGCGCACGCGTGGCGCTGCTGCCGGATCTTCCGCTCAACGTGTCGAGCGGCAACACCACAGCACCGCCGGCATCCGGCGGCGGGGGAGGTATTGAGTGAAGGGTCGAAGAGGATTCGTCCGCCTTGCGTGCGGGCTGCTGATCGTCGCGGGCGTGAGCGGCTGCAACGCGGGGGCGGAGAAGCCCGAGGCCGCGGCTGCACCGCTGGCGGTGCAGGTCGGTGGCGAAAACGTCCACACGGTGAAGCGTGACCGTATCGTCACCGGCCCCTTGATCTCCGGCGAGCTTCGTGCCGCCACGGAGGCCACGGTGCGGGCCGAGCTCGGTGGGTCAATGCTGCAGGTCGCCGTCGAAGAAGGTCAGCCGGTTCGTCGCGGCGCGCTTCTTGGCCGCATCGACGCCGCGACGCTCGACGATACGCGGCGCGCCGCGGCCTCCGCGCTGAAGAACGCCGAGAGCCAGCTGGACGTCGCGCGCCGCGAAGCCGAGCGCGCCGCACAGCTGGTTGCGGCCGGCGCCATCGCAGCGAGGGACCTTGAAGTCGCCCGCGCCAACGTGACCGCCGCCGAGGCGCAGGTCGCCGACGCACGCGCTCGACTGCAGACCGCACAGAAGCAGCTCGGTGACGCCGTCGTTCGCTCGCCAATCAACGGCATCGTGGCGGTGAAGTCGGCAAATACCGGCGATGTGGTCAGCCCGGGCACGGCGCTCTTCACGATCATCGATCCCTCGTCGATGCGACTCGAGGCATCGGTTCCGTCCGACGCGCTGGGCTCGCTGAAAGTCGGCGCAGCGGTTCAGTTCACCGTGCGCGGTTATGACTCGCCGTTCGAGGGGCGCATCGACCGGATCAGTCCGCAGGCCGATCCCGTTACGCGGCAGGTCCCGATCTTCGTCAGCGTCACCAACGCGGGCGGACGCCTGGTGTCCGGGCTCTTTGCCGAAGGCCGTGTCGTGACCGAGTCGGCGGAAGGCCTCGTGGTGCCGCTGACCGTGGTCAACACCGGCGAGAATGCGCCCTGGGTCCTCCGGGTCACCGGTGGAAAGACCGAGAGAGTGCCGGTGACGCTCGGACTGAGAGACGTCCGCACCGAACGCGTCCGGATCGTGTCTGGTGTCAACGAAGGCGACACCCTCCTGCTCGGCGCCGCGCAGGGGATTACGCCCGGTACCGCCGTGTCGATCGGGGCGGCGAAGTAGCATGTTCATCTCAGACCTTGCCATCAAGCGACCGGTCATCACGGTCGTCACCATGCTGGCGCTGGTCGTCTTCGGAATTGCGGCGCTGTTGCAGCTCGACACCGACGAGTTCCCCGACGTCCAGCCGCCGATCGTCGCCCTGGCGATCCTCTATCCCGGCGCCTCGCCGGATATCGTCGAGCGCGAAGTCATCGAGCCGATCGAGGAGGTGCTCTCCGGCATCAGCGGTGTCGATAAGATCAATTCGAATTCGCTCGACAGCTTTGGCAACCTGATCGTTCAGTTCGTGTTCGAGAAGGACCTCCAGCAGGCGACGCAGGAGATCCGCGACGAGATCTCCAGCATCCGCAACGAGCTGCCACCCGAAATGGAGGAGCCGATCCTCACCCGATTCGATCCGGCCGACCTGCCGGTCGTGTCGATGACGCTCTCGTCGACGGCACTATCCGGTCCCGAGCTGACCCGCCTTGCCGATCCGGAGATGACGCGCCAGCTTCGCGGCCTGCCCGGCATCGCTGAAGTCAATGTCGTCGGCGGCGTCGAACGCGAACTGACGGTGGAGTTGCGCCCCCAGGCGCTCCAGGCAGCAGGGATCGGCGTGGGCCAGGTCGTCCAGGCGCTGCAGGCGCAGAACCTGGCCGCTCCGGTGGGACGGCTGGCCGGTGACCTCACCGAGCGAACGATACGCCTGCGTGGCCGGCTGGAGTCGCCGGCAGACTTCAAACAGCTCGTCGTCGCCGAGTCGCAGGGACGCATCGTCCGCCTCGGCGATGTCGCGGACGTCAAGGACGGCGCCGAAGAGGCGCGCTCGGCTGCCTTCTACAACGACGAACAGGCCGTCGGCATCGACATCGTCAAATCCAAGGGCTTCAGCACCACCGCGGTGGCTGACGATGTGAGAGCGGCGGTGGAGGGGATCCAGAAGCGGCTGCCGGCCGGATTGACGCTGCGTATCGTGCGCGACGCCGGCACGCGTGTCGAGAACTCCGTGCGCAACGTGCAGTCGGCGCTGATCGAGGGCGCCGTGCTGACGGTGCTGGTCGTCTTTCTGTTTCTGAACTCCTGGCGATCGACGGTCATCACCGGCCTGGCACTGCCGGTCTCGGTGCTGGCCTCGTTCATTGCCGTGTGGGCGTTCGGGTTTACGCTGAACACGATGTCGCTGCTCGGGCTGTCGCTCGCCATCGGCATCCTGATCGATGACGCGATCGTGGTGCGCGAGAACATCGTGCGGCACGTCGAGATGGGGAAGGACCACTACACGGCGGCGTTCGAGGGCACTGACGAGATTGGACTTGCGGTCGCGGCAACGACGACGTCGATCGTGGTGGTATTTGTGCCGATTGCGTTCATGGGCGGCATCGCGCAGCAGTGGTTCGCGCCGTTTGCGCTGACGCTGGCGTGTTCGGTGCTCGTCTCGCTGTTTGTCTCGTTCTCACTGGATCCGATGCTGTCGGCCTACTGGCCCGATCCTCACTATCCGGTTGAGCAGCGCTGGTGGCTCTCGCGCGTGCTCGCCCGCTTCAACGCGTGGTTCGATCGCCAGGCGGAGCGCTATAAGACGGTGATCGGCTGGGCGCTCGACCATCGCTGGTCGATGGTGGCGCTCGCGGTGGTGGCCTTCGTCGCGGCGCTGGCGCTGCCGGCCCTGGGCTTCATTGGCGGAAGCTTCTTCCCGGTGACGGACGACTCGGAGTTCAACATCGCGCTCGAGACACCACCCGGCTCGAACCTCGCCTACACGCAGCTGAAGGCGGCCGAAGTATCGCGGCTCGCGCGCGCGAAGCCGGAGGTGGCTTACACCTACACGACCATCGGCGGCCGGAGTGACGCGGTCGATGAAGCGACGGTGTTCGTGAAGCTCACCCCGAAGCACGAGCGGGAACGGCACCAGACAGACGTGAGCGCCGAGCTCCGTCGCCAGCTCGCGCAGCTTGCCGGCGTGACGGCGTCGATCGCCACCGGCTTTGGTGACGGACGGAAGCAGATCCAGCTCGAGTTCCAGGGTCCCGACATGGCGGAACTCCAGAAGATCGCGGATCGCGCCGCGGTGGTGGTGCGCCAGGTCCCAGGAGCCGTGGACGTCGGGTTGTCTACCAAAGGACAGAAGCCCGAGCTCGACGTCGAGATCGACCGCAGTCTCGCTGGCTCATTGGGGGTGACGATCGGGCAGGTCGGGCAGGCGCTCCGGCCGGCGTTCGCCGGCATCGATGCCGGCGACTGGGTCGATCCGTCGGGCGAAACCCGCGACGTAACGGTGCGACTCGCACCCGAGTCTCGCGCCAACATCCGCGATCTCGAGTCGCTGCCGCTGACCGTCGCGCAACCGGGCCGCGCGGCGGTAACGATCCCGCTTGGCCAGGTCGCGCGGATCACGCCATCAGTCGGCCCGGCGCGGATCGATCACCTCGATCGTGAGCGCGTCATCAGCGTGCAGGCGAACACCGAGAATCGTCCCCTGTCGGACGTCATCGGCGATATCATGCCGAGGCTGGAGAAGGAAGTGCCGCTGCCCGCCGGCTACACGATGCGTCAGGGCGGTGAAACCGAGGACCAGCAGGAGGTGTTCGGCCGGATCCTGTTTGCCCTTGGCGTCGCGATCATGTTGATGTATTTCGTACTGGTCGTGCAGTTCGGATCGTTCCTCGATCCGCTCTCGATCCTGCTGTCGCTGCCGCTCTCGCTGATCGGCGTCATGCTCGGCCTGCTCGTGACCGGATCGACGCTCAATCTCATGAGCATGATCGGCGTGATCCTGCTGATGGGGATCGTCGCGAAGAATGCGATTCTGCTGATCGACTTCGCGAAGTGGTCCGAAGAAGCGGGGATGGAGCGCCGTGAAGCGCTGATCGAGGCCGGACGGGTGCGGCTGCGCCCGATTTTGATGACGACGTTTGCGCTGATTGCCGGGATGATCCCGGTAGCGTTGGGAGTCGGTGAGGGCGCCGACTTCCGGGCGCCGCTCGGCATCGCCGTGATCGGAGGCGTGATCACGTCGACGATTCTCACCCTGCTCGTCATCCCAACCGTCTACGAAATACTTGCGGACACCAGAGACTGGCTCGGCGAGCGTTTCGGGAATCAGAAGGCAAATCCTGGAAACTCTGCGCAGCCCGTTCGCGTCGAACACTGAGCCGTCCGTCCCACATTATTTGCCTACGTACATCAACCGGAGATAATTGCAGGTCATGTCCCATCCCAAGTTTGCCTTCGTGTTGTTCGCCGGCCTGTCGATCGCTGCTGTCGGCCTCAACGCACAGGACCCGAAGACGGCCACCGCCAATCAACAGGTCGATCCGATCACGCTGCCGACGGTGAACGTCACGGCGCAGAAGGAACCGGCCGACGTGCAAAAGTTGCCGGTCAGCGTTACTGTCGTGCCGATCGACTGGCTGCAGCTCGGGTCGACGGTGAGCGATGCCGGCATCTACTCGCCGAACACCTTCTTCTCGGAGTTTTCCGCGCGCAAGCTGACCAATCCACGCTTCCGCGGCATTGGCGCCAGCCCGGCGAACCCCTCGATCACCACCTTCGTGGACGGCGTCCCGATGCTGAATGCGAACGCCTCGAACATCGAGTTGATCGACGTGCAGCAGGTCGAGTTCGTCCGCGGACCGCAGAGTGCGCTGTTTGGCCGCAACACGCTGGGCGGGTTGATCAACGTCGCGAGCGCACGGCCATCACTCACCCGCTGGAGCGGGCAGGTAGCGGTGCCGCTTGGTAACTTCGACACGCGCGAGATCCGCGGCAACGTTTCGGGGCCACTCAGCTCCACCGTCGCGATCGGGGTCTCACTCGCGCAGGCGCAACGCGAAGGCTTCACCATCAACGATTTCACTGGCAACGATCTCGACTATCGTGAGGCCACGTCAGGCAAGGCGCAGGTCCTGTGGACGCCGGCCGCCAACTGGGAGACTCGCCTGATCGTCAGCGGCGAGCGCGCCCGTGACGGCGACTATTCCTTGAGTGATCTCGGCGGCCTCCAGCAGGAACCGCTGCGCACGTTCCGTGACTTCGAAGGCAAGACCGATCGCGACATCTTCTCGACCAGCCTTCTCGCGCGGCGGGAAGGCACCCGGTTCGCCTTCTCGTCGACCACCGGTTTCGTCCAGTGGAACACCCTGGATTCGACCGACCTCGATTACTCGCCGCTCCCGCTCGTCGGCCGTGACAACGCCGAGGAGGCGACGCAGTTCTCGCAGGAATTCCGCCTGGCGTCTGCGCCGTCTGCCTCTATCGGGCTGTCTGACAGCGTGTCGCTCGGCTGGCAGGCCGGGGCGTTCATGTTTACCCAGGGATACGAACAGCTCGCGATCAACACCTACGCGCCATTCCTGCTTGATCCACGCATCAACTTCTCCGTGCAGCAGATTACGCCGGACGCGGAACTGGACGACTTCGGTCTAAGCCTCTACGG
>JACDDJ010000661.1 GCA_013817065.1 Acidobacteriota bacterium | reverse complement strand
CCTCAGGGTCCGCCGGATCAGGCACCGTAAGAGCTTGAGGCAGTGTCCATTTCAGTGCGACACGGAGCGGCACGGACAGGTCGTGCGAGTAGAGGATGTCCTGGAGCGTACCGAGGTCAATCAGGGCGCGTTCATCACCCAGGTTCAACACTTGGGTCCGGTCCGGAGACTCTGCCGTTTGCTTCAGCAACAACAGCATCTGTAGAAGACTGGTCTTTCCGGAGCTGTTGTTCCCAAAGAGAGCAGTAATCGGAGCTAATCGGACTGGCCCCGTGTCCCTCCACGACTTGAACCCTTCGAATCGAACTTCGTTGATCATTCGCAGTCGTCCCTTGAACCCGATGACGCCGCCTTCAGCACGTATAGCGCTCCCGATTTTCCTGGACAGGCGTTTAGACTGACCCGACAGGGTCGTCCAGGAGGGAACGATGGCAAAGGGACACGACAGCGCCGGAGCGCCGACAGGCGCGGAGGCGCCCACCGAGAACCCGGAACGATGGAGCGCGGGACGCAAGACGGACGTGGTGCTGCGGCTGTTGAAGGGCGAGACGATCGACGCGGTGTCGCGGGACACGCAAATGCCGGCACATGAACTGGAAGAGTGGCGGCGCGTCTTTCTCGAGAGCGGGACGCAGGGCTTGAAGAAGCGGACCGATCCGGAGGACCGCGAGCTGCGGCGCGTCCAGGCGAAGCTCGGCGAAGTGATGATGCGGCTCGAGCTGGCGGAAGATCTCCTCGAAAAAAAAGGGTATGCGGCGGAACTGCGGAAGCACGGGCGATGAGCACCCAGCGGAGTCCGTTCACGCACCGCCGGTATCCGTTGACGATGGTCTGCGCGACCTATCGCGTGGCGCGCGCCACCGTCTACGCGCAGGCCGGAGCCGCCGGCACCAAGCCGCCGCCGGGCGCGAAGCGTGGACCGAAAACGACGGTGAGCGATGCGGTGCTGATCGTCGCGATGCGGCAGGTGCTGGCCGAGAGTCCCTTTCACGGTGAAGGCCATCGAAAAATGCGGGTCCGTCTGCGGGCCCTCGGCCATCGGGTCGGTCGCAACCGGGTCCTGCGCCTCATGCGGGAGACGGGCCTGCTCGCCCCGCAGCGCGCGGGCCATCCGCACGGCGATCCGGCCCACGCCGGCACGATCACGACGACGCGGCCGAACGTCATGTGGGGCACGGACGCGACGCGGTTCTATACCGAGCGGGACGGCTGGTGCTGGTGGTTTGGGGCGATCGATCATGCGAGCGATGACATCGTCGGCTGGCACGTCGCGAAGATCGGCGATCGCTGGGCGGCGCTAGAGCCAATTCGCGCCGGCGCCCGCCTGGCCTTCGGGGCGTTCGCGAAGGACGTCGCCCGTGGCCTGACGGTGCGCAGTGATTGGGGCCCGCAGTACATCGCGGACGCCTTCACCAGCGAACTCGCGTGGCTGGGGATCACCCACAGCCACTCCTTCGTCCGAGAGCCGCAGTGCAACGGCGTCATCGAGCGCTTCATTCGTACCCTGAAGGAGCAGTGCCTCTGGTTGCACCGCTTCGAAAGCCTGGAGGGCGCCCGCGTGATCATCGGCGCCTTTATCGAGCGCTACAACCACCAGTGGCTCATCGAACGGTTGGATCATCGGACACCGGTCGTCGCGCGGCAGGAGCTGCTCGCGGCGGCCTAACTTAGGCAGAAGTCCTGTCTAGGAAACCGGGTGCGATACACGTGGACGGAGGGTAAATCGAGCCGGCATGACACCTCGCTCAGCGCCTGCGCATCCCGACGGTCCGTCTTCAGTCGTCGCGCGCCGACGCCGAGCGAGCGCACCAACGTCGCGGGCACCACGCGAACCTCGTGTCCGACGGTCAGTGCCACATCCGCGATCCAAAACGCTTCGCTGCAGGTTTCGACCACGACGCGGCTCCTGGGACGACTGGCCAGGTACGCCGGTAACCCGCGGTCCGACAGCGCCTTTCCTCGACGATCTGCCCATCGCTACCGCGCACGCAAATTTGAGATTCCTTTCCGCCGAGATCGATCGCAAGATGTTCCATGGCTGGCCTCCTTCGTCCGTGCCTCGAGCACGCAACTCCTTGAGCGACGGTACTCCCGTCAGCTCGTCGCGATCGAGGCCAGCCACTTCATCTAATCTGTTTTGGGTGTCCACCGAGGGCTGGCGCCGCAGACCAGCGGGCCACCCGGACGACCGGTGAGGCTCCTGACGGCTGCGAGCGGGCTATTGCACTCGGCGGATAGCCGAGTACAGCGCGAATTCCTTTGACGATGAACGGCCTCATGCACGCGTGCCGGTGACAATGATCACCGGGGCGGTCACCTTCGTGAGCTCTCCATCATAGCCAGCACCAAGATCGTTCAGTGCTTCCTGTTCTGCCGCTGTTCTCTCCTCATCGGGCAGCGTGGCAGCTGCGTTGCGGAACGGGGCGGCGAGGTCCATCATGGACGTCAGCAACTCCTGAGGTGACCCACGGTAAGCAGTGGGAAGGTTTGCACTACGTTCCTCAACGTTCGCAAACCCAGCGCCTTCGAGCACGGTTGCGAGCTTGCGCGACTCTGCGAAACGCATCGGGCCCGGACCATCAGGATCCGGTTTGATGGCCAGTCTCCGCATAAATGGCAATGCCGCTGCGCCGAAATACGTGCCGGGCCCCGGCGGCCCCCACACCAGAAACGCCACACGGCCGCCGGATCTCAGTACGCGTTCTATCTCACGCAACGCCGCCGGCGTGTCGGCAAAGAACATCAGCCCAAGTCGCGACGTCACGAGGTCGAAAGTCCCGTCGGCAAACGGCAATTCGTGTGCATCACACACCTTCGTTTCAATGTTCGTCACGTCGTCAGCCTCGGCATTTGCTCGTAATGCACTCAGCATTCCCTCGCTCAAGTCTGTCGCCGTGACGTGACCGGTCGGTGCTACCCGCCTCGCCAGGGTGATCGCGGGCTCTCCGTTGCCGGACGCAAGGTCGAGAATGCGCATTCCAGGTTGCGGTTGCGCGGCCTCGACCAATGCGTTCGTAATGGGGGCCATCTGTTCACGCATTTGCGGGAAGTACTTCTGCCAGGCGGCTGCGGTGTCAT
>JACDDJ010000660.1 GCA_013817065.1 Acidobacteriota bacterium | reverse complement strand
GTGGGGCAGCCCTGAAGGGCTGCGCTACACGTCAGTGGTTTGTAGCGCAGGGCTTTAGCCCTGCCATCCCAAGATGCTGAAGATCGATAACGTCTCGAAGTCCTACACCACGCCGCGCGGCGAGTTGTCGATACTCGCGAACGTCTCGCTGACGCTCGCGCGTGGTCAGGCCGCCGCAATCATGGGGCCCTCGGGCAGCGGCAAGAGCACCCTCCTGTACATCGTCGGCGCCCTCGACCGCCCCACATCCGGATCCGTCACACTCGATGGTGCGGACCCTTACACGCTCGACGAGAGTCGGCAGGCCGCGTTTCGCAACGAGCACATCGGCTTCGTCTTCCAGGATCACTCGCTGCTGCCGCAGCTCTCGGTCCTGGAGAACGTGCTGACCCCGACACTGGTCGCCTCGTCCGCCAGCACGAGTGGTGGTGACGAGAAACGCGCGCGCGAGATTCTCGACCAGGTAGGCCTTGGCAGCCGACTCGATCATCGTCCCGGCGAGCTGTCCGGCGGCGAGAAACAGCGCGCCGCGATCGCGCGAGCACTGATCCGCAATCCCACGCTTCTGTTGTGCGATGAGCCGACCGGCAACCTCGATGCTTCGATCGCGGATTCCGTCGCCGACCTGCTGCTCGACCTGCATCGAACCCACAACACCATCCTGGTAGTCGTCACACACAGCCCGGCGCTGGCGGAGCGCTTCCCCGCGCGCTACCGCATGGCGGACCGCGCGCTGGTCGTGGCCTGAGATGTCGCTCTTCCGGCTGGCGCTCCGGAGCACCACGTACTACTGGCGCACGAACCTTGCCGTCCTCCTCGGGGTGAGTGCCGCAGTGGCGGTACTTGGCGGCGCACTTCTCGTCGGCGATTCGGTCCGCGGCAGCCTTCGCGACATTGCGCTCGGGCGGCTCGGCAAGACCGATCAGGCTTTATCATCCGCACAATTCTTCAGGGAGGGACTCGCCGACGAATTACGCAGGGACGGTCTCGCCTCCGCTCCGGTGATCGTCGCGACCAGCTTCGTTACGCATGAACCGTCCGGCAAGCGCGCCGGTGGCGTCGTGGTTTACGGTGTCGACGAGCGATTCTGGAAGTTTCACGGCGTCGAGCCGGTCGACGGTCCGGCGATTTCGCCCGCACTCGCCAGCGAACTCGGCGCACAAACCGGCGACGTCGTCCTGGTGCGACTGCAGCGGCCCTCGGAGATTCCGATCGAGTCGCTGTTTGGGCGTAAAGAGGAGATCGGCCGGACGGTCCGCGCAACGCTATCCGAGGTGCTCACGCGCGAGCGGATGGGCGAGTTCTCACTGCGACCGCAACAGACGGAGCTGCGTGCCGTCTTCATCCCAATCCGCCGAGTGCAGCGCGACCTCGGCGTCCAGGAACGCGTCAACACCGTCCTGCTTGCCGGACAGGAGGATCAGGCCGCTGCGACTCGCGCCCGACGCGCACTGACACTCGATGACCTGGGGATCAACGTCAAGCCGTCCGCGGATGGTTCCCAGGTGATCGTCGACACCACCAGCGGCATTCTCAGTTCGGTGCTCGAAGGGAACATCCGCGACGCGGGTAAGAAGCTCGGCCTCACCGAGCTTCCGGTTTTCACCTACCTCGCCAACACCATGCGCGTCGGGGACCGAAGCGTCCCTTACTCACTTGTGGCTGCGACGGATCTGCACGTGCTACGTGCTACGGTCGACGGGCGACGTGCGTCCGACGGGCGACGTGCGTCCGACGGGCGACGTGCGACGTCGGACCTTGTCCCAATTGTCCTCAACGCCTGGGCCGCCCGCGAGTTGAACGCCAAGGCCGGTGATCCTCTCGAGATCGAGTACTACCTGTGGGACGCGAACGCCGGTTTGACGACGCATACGGCGACCTTTCAGGTCCAAGGGATCGTTCCCATTGAAGGGCTTGCGGCGGATCGGCAGATGGCGCCGGAGTATCCAGGGATAACGGGCGCCGAGAGCCTGGCGGACTGGGACCCGCCGTTCCCGCTCGACCTTTCAAAGGTCCGGGATCAGGACGAGAAATACTGGGACGACTATCGCGCGACGCCGAAGGCGTTCATCCAGTACGAGAAGGGCCGCGAACTGTGGCAGACGCGCTACGGTGGTGCGACGTCTTTGCGCTTCGCGGTCGCGGAAGCCGGCGGCGCGCAAACGGTCGCGGACCGCATCCGGAGTGAGTTGCTCACATCGGTCCGGCCCGAAGCTCTCGGCGTTTCGGTGCAGCCGGTGCGCCGTCTCGCGAGCGAGGCCTCTGCAGGCGCCACGGATTTCGGCCTCTACTTCACCTACTTCAGCTTCTTCATCGTCGTCTCCGCGCTGCTGCTCGCGATCCTGTTCTTCCGGCTTGGCGTCGAGGCGCGACTCGAGCAGATCGGTATCCTTCGCGCTGCAGGTTTCACGATCGCGACCGTGCGCCGGCTCCTGCTGATCGAGGCGGTGGCACTCGCGGCGATCGGCGGGATCATTGGTATTGCCGGCGCAATCGCCTACGGCAACGTCATCATGTACGGTCTGCGCACATGGTGGGTCGGCGCGGTAGGTACGACCCAACTGGCCCTGCACGTGACGCCGTTGTCACTGGCGATCGGGGCGATCGGCGGTGTTCTCGCCGCGGTGGTGTGCGTGCTGGTCTCCCTGCGATCGGTGGCGAAGTTGTCGCCGCGGGCGCTTCTCACCGCGCAGACGATCGGTCATGAGCCGGCCGGTGACGCACGCCTGTCGCGGCGGAACCGCATCATCGGCATCGTCTTCGCCACCCTGGCACTGATTGCGATCGGGACGGGCTTTGCCGCAGAAGGCGCGCGGGCCGGTTCCTTCTTTGGTGCGGGCGCCGCGGCACTCATCGCGGCGATGTTCCTGCTGTCATCCTGGCTTCGCTCCCGTCCATCGCGCGTGATTGCCGGACGGGGAACTGGCGCCATCCTGAAACTCGGCTTCCGAAGTGCCGCGTTCCGGCCCGGCCGCAGCGTGCTGTCGGCGGCGCTCATCGCGTCCGCCGCGTTCATCATCGTTTCCGTCGACGCATTCCGGAAGGGCGGTGGGGACGTCGGCGCGGATCGCAGCGCTGGAAC
>JACDDJ010000659.1 GCA_013817065.1 Acidobacteriota bacterium | reverse complement strand
AGCAGGAAGCGGGCACCAGGAAGCGTTTTTCAGTAGGACAGTAGCTCAATTGGCAGAGCACCGGTCTCCAAAACCGGGGGTTGGGGGTTCGATTCCCTCCTGTCCTGCCAGTCATCGGGATGGCACCCCTTCCCGAGCGACCGGTTGCCGGTTGAGATCGCAGGGGCAGCATCGGCAGCTGGCGACCGGGAACGACGAGGAACAGCAATGAAGACCGCAATGGCCGAGCACGACGACTCGCTCGGCGGGCGTGCCAGAGACAGCGTGACGGGGTGGTGGGGCCGTTCGCGGCGGTTCCTGGCGGAGGTCCGCAACGAGATGGGCCGCGTCACGTGGCCCGGCAAGAAGGAAGTGTACGCCACCACGATCGTCGTCATTCTGACGTCGATCCTGTTCGGCGTATACCTGTACGGAATCGACCTCGTGCTCAATGCGGTGATGGCATGGGTATTCAGGACCTTCGGAACGGCATAAGCGGCATGACCGACGATCGCACGAAGCAGTGGTACATCGTCCATACGTACTCGGGCTTCGAGAACAAGGTGAAGGAGTCGCTCGAGCAGCGGGTCAACGCCTATGGGCTGCAGGAAGAGATTGGCGAGGTGCTGATCCCCACCGAGCAAGTGGCCGAAATGCGCGGCGGTCGCAAGGTCGTGAGCTCGAAGCGGTTCTTCCCCGGCTACATCCTGGTCGAGATGAACATGTCCGACCATGCCTGGCACGTGGTGAAGAACACGCCGAAGGTGACGGGGTTCGTCGGCGCCGGCGCGAAGCCGACCCCGCTGACCCGCGAAGAGGTGGACCAGATTCTCAATCAGGTCACCGAGGCTGCCGAGAAGCCCAAGCCGAAGTACACGTTCGAGAAGGGGGACCAGGTCCGCATCAACGAAGGGCCCTTCACCAGCTTCAACGGCACCGTGGACGAGGTGAACCTCGACCGCAACACCCTGAAGGTGATGGTCACTATTTTCAGCCGAGCTACCCCGGTCGAGCTGGACTTCCTTCAGGTCGAGAAACTTTAAGGGCCGGGAAGGTCCGTCGGCACGGCTGGGACACGGAACGTAAATCACGATGGCAAAAAAAGTTACGGCAATGGTGAAGCTCCAGATTGCGGCGGGGAAGGCCACCCCCGCGCCGCCGGTGGGAACCGCTCTCGGTCCTCACGGCGTCAATATCATGGACTTCTGCAAGAACTTCAACGCGAAGACGAGCAAGGACGAAGGCCTGATCATTCCGGTCGTCGTCACCGTGTATGCGGATCGGTCCTACAGCTTCATCACGAAGACGCCCCCGGCGGCCATCCTGCTCAAGCGTGCCGCGAACCTGGCCAAGGGCTCGAACGAGCCGAACAAGAACAAGGTCGGAACGGTGACGCAGAAGCAGGTCGAGGAAATCGCGAAGCTGAAGATGCCCGACCTGAACTGCGAGTCCCCGGAGGCGGCCTACAAGACCGTGGCCGGCACGGCACGCTCGATGGGAATCGACGTCGTCGGGTAACACGCGCGGACACGAGACGAAGCTGGCCAAGAGAACAGTTCGAGTGTGGGAGGCCGCCGAGCGGCCGTCAGCACCACAGGAGCAGTCATGCGGAAATCAGGAAAGAAGTTCGCTGCCGCCAGGCAGCAGGTGACCGATCGTGCTCTGTCGATCGAGGACGCCATCCCCCTCATGCAGAAGGTGAAGTTCGCGAAGTTCGACGAGACCGTCGAGATCGCTATTCGCCTCGGTGTCGACCCCAAGCACGCGGACCAGATGGTGCGCGGCACGGTGGTGCTCCCCCACGGGCTCGGCAGGACCAAGCGGGTCCTGGCGATTGCCGGCGCGGACAAGCAGAAGGAAGCGCAGGAGGCTGGCGCCGATTTCGTCGGCGGGGAAGAGATCGTCGAGAAGATCCAGGGCGGCTGGATGGACTTCGACGCCGTCGTCGCCACCCCGGACATGATGCGGGCGGTCGGGAAGCTCGGCAAGGTGCTCGGCCCCCGTGGCCTGATGCCCAACCCGAAGACCGGCACCGTGACGCCCGACATCTCCAAGGCCGTCCGCGAAATCAAGGCGGGCAAGGTCGAGTTCCGGGTGGACAAGACCGGCATCGTACACGCGCCCGTCGGCAAGATTTCGTTTGCGCCGGAGACGCTCATCGAGAACACGCACGCACTGGTGGAGAGCGTCATCAAGGCGAAGCCGTCAGCCGCCAAGGGCAAGTACCTGCGCAGTGTGACCATGTCGTCGACGATGGGCCCGGGCATCCAGATCGACACCACGCACGTCACCGACGTGAAGCATTAGGCATCGAGGATCATGGCTGTAACCAGAGCGGTGAAGGAAGAAGAGCTCCAGGAGCTCGATCGGGCGTTCAAGAGCACCGAGAGCGCGGTGGTCGTGGACTTCCGAGGGCTGAAGGTGCCCGAGGTCACGGAGCTGCGCCGGCAGATCCGTGCCGTGCAGGGGCAGTACAAGGTCGTCAAGAACACGCTGGCGCGTCGGGCCATGCAGGGCACCGCTTTCGAAGCCCTGGGCGAGCACTTCGTCGGCACCACCGCCGTCGCGTACAGCGGCGCCGACCCGGTCGCGCTCGCCAAGGTGCTGACGACGTTTGCCAAGACGGCCCCGGCGCTGCTGATCAAGGCGGCGGTCGTCCAGGGGCGTCCGATTCAGGCCGGGGAAGTCGGCCAGCTGGCGACGCTGCCCGGCCGTCCTGAGCTCTACGGGAAGCTGCTCTTCCTGCTGCAGGCGCCGATGGTGCAGATCGTCAGCGTGCTGGCGGCGGCACCGCGCGATCTCATGAGCGTTCTGGTGCAGGCGGAGAAGAAGCGCGGGGAAGCCGCGGGCGGCGAGGCGGCAACGGCGTAGAACCGGAGTCTGACGCCGGGCCAGGGGGCTCCGGCGAACGCAGCGGCCCGCCGGGCCGCCAGCAGGATTGCGACAGTTGATCAATCGAGTTTTCAGGAGACTGTGATATGGCCGAAGTGAATCAGCAGCAGGTGATCGAATACATCAAGGGCATCTCGGTGCTCGAGCTGTCGCAGCTCGTCAAGGCGCTCGAGTCGGAGCTGGGCGTCTCGGCGGCGGTGGCCGTACCGGTAGG
>JACDDJ010000658.1 GCA_013817065.1 Acidobacteriota bacterium | reverse complement strand
CGTCTGGCAATCCTCGCCGTCACCGCCGTCCTCGCGGCGCCCGCGGCAGTGTCCGCGCAAGGGGACTACTTCGGACAGAACAAGGTCCAATACCGCGACTTCGACTTCAAAGTTTTGAAGACGGAGCACTTCGATATCTATTACTACCCGGAGGAAGAGGCGGCGGCCCGGATGGCGTCGCGGATGGCGGAGCGGTGGTACGGCCGCATTTCGCAGCTGCTCGTCCACGAGTTGCGAGGCCGGCAGCCGCTGATCCTGTATGCCAGCGGCCCGCACTTCCGCCAGACCAACACGATCCAGGGCGGGATCGGTGAGGGAACCGGCGGCGTGACCGAAGCGTTCAAGCGCCGGATCGTCCTGCCGTTTGCCGGACCGCTCGCAGCTACCGACCATGTGATCGGCCACGAGTTGATCCACGCGTTCCAGTACGACATCACCGGGACGGACGTGAACTCGAACACGGCTGGCGCGCTGGCGTTGCCGCTGTGGTTCATCGAGGGGATGGCCGAGTACCTGTCGATTGGTCCGGTCGATCCTCATACCGCGATGTGGATGCGCGACGCGGCGCGCCGCGAGAAGCTGCCGGCGATCGACGACCTCGAGGATCCCCGCTACTTCCCGTATCGCTACGGCCACGCGTTGTGGGCATTCATCGGCGGCAAGTACGGCGACAAGTCGGTCGCGTCACTGCTGCGCGCGGGTGCGGTCGCCAAGGGTTACAAGGAGGCGTTCCAGGCCGTCCTCGGTGTGGACTCGAAAGAGCTCACCACCCTCTGGCACCAGGCCGAGTTCGAGGCCTACCGCCCGGTCGCGGAGGCCACGAAGCTTGCCGGCTCCTTCGCCCGTCCCGTCATCGTCAACGCAGAGAAAGGACCACGGCTGAACGTCAGTCCTGAGCTGAGCCCTGACGGTTCGCGCTTCATGTTCTTTTCCGAGCGGGATCTGTTCTCGGTCGATTTGTACCTCGCCGAGACCGCTACGGGAAAGGTGATCCGCAAGATCATCGACACGGCGACCGACCCGCACTTGGAGAGTCTGCAGTTCCTGGGATCCGCGGGTGCGTGGGAGCCTTCGGGTGCGCGGTTTGTTGTTCCGGCGATCAGCAAAGGCAAGGGCGTGCTCGCCATCCTGAACGTGAGCAACGGTAACCGTGAACGGACGATCGAAGTGGAAGGCGCCGACGAGGTTCTCAATCCGACGTGGTCGCAGGACGGCCGCTGGATCGCGTTCTCCGGTCTCGTTGGCGGTCTGAACGACCTGTTTGTCTACGACCTGCAGGCGAACACGCTGAAGCGCCTGACCAACGACGCCTACGCCGAACTGGACCCGGCGTTCTCGCCGGACGGACGGTCGATCGCGTTTGCGACTGACCGCTTCACGACCAAGCTCGACGTGCTCGACATCGGCGAGCCGCGCATCGCGGTGATCGAGATCGAGTCCGGCGCTGTTCGCGAGGTCGGCGGTTTCGCCGGTGCAAAGAACATTGGGCCGCAGTGGACGCCTGACGGTCGCAGTCTCTTCTTTCTTTCTGACCGTGAGGGCGTGACGAACATTTACCGTCTCGCCCTCGACGGCGGCACCCCTGTGCAGTTGACCAACCTGGTCACCGGCGTGAGCGGCATCACCGCGCTGAGTCCAGCGATGTCGTCGTCGGGCGGACGCGTCATCTTCAGTGCTTACGAAGACGACGGCTACAACGTCTATGCGCTCGAGACCGAGACGCAGCTGGCCGGGACGCCGCTGATCGATCTACCGGGGAATGCCGGTGTGCTGCCGCCTCGCACGGCTGCTGCTCTCGGCCCGGTTGCCGCGTTGCTCGCCAATCCAACGGCGTCGCTGCCGCCCGAGGAGGCGACCGCAACGGCAGAAGAGGAGGAGTACCGTCCGAAGCTGGGCCTCGATTTCGCCGGTCAGCCGAGCATCGGCGTTGGTGCGGGTCCCTTCGGCACCTACGCGTCCGGTGGCGTGTCGTTCGTCTTCAGCGACATGCTCGGCAATCACACCGTCGGCACGTCGGCGCAGGTGACGAGTCGATTCGATGAATTCGGCGGCAGTCTCTTCTATATGAACAGGACGCGTCGCTGGAACTGGGGTGTCGGCCTCGATCAGACGCCGTACGTATCCCGCGGCTACCAGACCGGCGTGTTCACATCCGGCGGCCAGCGGTTCTTCCGGCAGGACGAGTTTCGAATCCTGCAAGTCGATCGTTCGCTGTCGGGCATGCTTTCGTACCCGTTCAGCCGGGCGGCGCGACTCGAGGTCAGCGGCGGTGTGCGGCAGATCGGCTTGAAGCAGGACGTCCGGTCGCAGACCTTCGACTTTCAGACCGGCCAGCTGGTGTCGCAGGAGGAGCGCGCGATCGCCGAGTTCGACAACCTCAATCTGGGCCAGGGGTCTGCCGCTCTCGTCTATGACACGTCGATCTCCGGCGCGACCAGCCCGATCCGGGGCAGCCGCTCGCGTCTCGAGATCTCGCAGAGCAGCGGTTCACTCGCTTACACCGGCGCGCTGGCGGACCTGCGGACGTACTTGATGCCATTCCGTCCGGTCACGTTCGCGTTCCGCGGCATGTTCTACGGTCGCTACGGCGCCGATGCCGAGAATCAACGTCTGCCCACCCTGTTCCTCGGTTACCCGGGATTGGTTCGCGGCTACGACCCCGGTTCGTTTGACGCGGGGGAGTGCGGGGTCCAGGATGACGGCTCGTGCCCGGCATTCGATCGCCTGATCGGGAGCCGTGTCGGTATCTTCAACGCCGAGATGCGCGTGCCGCTGTGGTCGCTCTTCGGTGGTGAGAACTTCTACGGTCCACTGCCGGTGGAGCTCGCGTTGTTCGGCGATGCGGGCATCGCCTGGGGCAGCAACTCGCGTCCGGGCTTCACCAACGGCGACCGCGAGCCGGTGACGAGCGTCGGCGCCGCGCTCCGCGCCAACGTCTTCGGCTTCGCCGTGGCGGAGATCGATTACGTCCGACCTCTCAACCGCGATCGCGGCTGGGTCTGGCAGTTCTCGCTGCGACCTGGGTTCTAGGGTGCTACAGGGTGTTACAGGGTGCTGCTGGGTGCTGCAAGGTGCTGGGTGCTGCAA
>JACDDJ010000096.1 GCA_013817065.1 Acidobacteriota bacterium | reverse complement strand
CCCTCAGCGTCAGTCTGTCCGCACCCTCAGCGTGAGTCTGCCCCGCACCCTCAGCGTAAGTCCCCCGCACCCTCAGCGTCAGTTTCCCTCGTCAGTCGGCCGCACCCTCCGCGTTAGTTCCCGAGTGGCCGCGTTCAGCTTTGGCGGCAGCGACAATCTTCCCGTGCAGGTGCTGAGGAACCTCTTCGTAGTGCGAGAACTCCATGTGATAAGAGCCGCGGCCGCCGGTTGCCGAGGTGAGGTGCTGCTCGTAGGTGAGCATCTCGGACATCGGGACCTTGGCGCGGATCACTGTAGACGCGCCACGCGTGTCCATGCCGCCGATACGACCGCGGCGGCTGTTCAAGTCGCCCATCAGATCGCCGGCGTAGTCACTCGGGGCAAAGACTTCGACGTCCATCACCGGTTCGAGCAGGGTGGGGCGGGCGCGTGACATGCCGTCCTTGAACGCAAGCGAGGCCGCCATCTTGAACGACATTTCGCTCGAGTCGACAGCGTGATACGAGCCGTCGATGACGGTTGCCCGGAAGTCCACCATCGGGTAGCCGGCGAGAAAGCCGCGCATCCGCGCGTCCTGCAGCCCCTTCTCGATCGCCGGCACGAACTGTCGTGGAATCGATCCTCCGAAGATGTCGTCGACGAACTGGAACTCGCTGCCTCGTGGCAGCGGTTCGAACTTCACCTTGCAGTCGCCGAACTGGCCGTGGCCCCCGGTCTGCTTCTTGTGCCGGCCATGCGCTTCGACCGCGGCGCTGATCGTTTCGCGGTAGGGGATGCGCGGCGGCTTGAGCAGCACCTCGACGCCGAAGCGCCGTTTCAGCTTCGCCACGGTCACTTCGATGTGCAGCTGTCCCTGGCCCGCCAGCAGGAGCTCCTTGGTCTGCGGATCGCGGCTGTACCCGATCGCGGGGTCCTCTTCCTGCAGCCGGTGCATCGACGTGCTGATCTTCTCCTCGTCACCACGGCTCTTCGGCTCGATCGCGTACGAGATGACCGGCTCAGGAAAGGTGATCGGGTGCATGCGGAGTGTGGCTGCCTTATCGATCAGCAGGTCCCCCGTAAGCGTCTCTTTCAGCTTTGCGACCGCACCGATATCGCCGGCCCTGACTTCCGGCACGCTCGTCTGGGTCTTGCCCTGCAGCAGCAACAGGTGGCCGAGTCGCTCTGATGTGTCGCGGTTCGCATTGTTGACGGTTGAATCGGACTTGAGAACGCCGGCGATGACGCGGAACATCGTGATCCGGCCGGCGAACGGATCGGCGACGGTCTTCCAGACGAACGCCGCCACAGGGCCGCTGTCGCTGGCCGTGAGCCTGGCATCGTCCGCGAGCTGAACACCACGTTCGGCCGGTGAGGGGACGAAGGTGACGATGCCGTCGAGCAACGGCTGCACACCGACATTTGCAGCGGCCGAGACACAGAACAACGGGAAGATTCGCGACGCGGCGACGGCGCGGTGGAGTCCAGCGACCAGGTCTTCCTGGCTCAGTGTGCCCGCGTCGAAAAACTTCTCCATCAGCGCGTCATCCGCTTCCGCCACCATCTCGATGAGGGCCTCGCGTGCGGAGTCGGCCTGCGTCTGCAGATCCGCGGGGATAGTCGCCTGTGCAGGGTTGCCGTTTTCACCCGCAAAGGTCCACCCCGTCATCGTCACCAGGTCGATGATGCCCTTGAAGCCCTTCTCTTCGCCGATCGGCAACTGGACCGGGATCACCGTGCGGCCGAACGACGAACGCAGCGATTCCAGCGACCGCTCCAAACTGGCGCGTTCCCGATCCAGCCGGTTGAGCACCACCATGCGCGGCACTTCGAGGTCCTGCGCCGCGGTCCACATCTTCTCGGTGGACACCTCGACGCCGTGGACCGCGTCGATCACCACGAGCGCCGCGTCAGCGACTCGCAGTGCGGCGCGAGAATCGCTGAGAAAGTTCGACATCCCGGGAGTGTCGATGATGTTGATCTTGTGTTTGTTCCACTCGGCGAAGGCGAGGCTGCAGGAGAGCGTGTGCTTGCGGATGATTTCTTCTTCGTCGTAGTCAGTGACGGTCGTGCCATCGTCTACGCGTCCGAACCGGTTGACCGCGCCGGCGTCGAAGAGCAGGGCAGCGGTAAGCTGCGTCTTCCCTGCTCCGCTGTGCCCAACCAGAGCAACATTCCGGATGCTGGGCGCATCGTAAATCTTCATACGGGTCCCCTCCGGGCCGTCCAGCCATCAGCTGTCAGCCATCAGTTCGGGCTTCTGCTGAGCTTGGCGATGAGACCAGTCAGCATCCGTTTGCTTTCGGCTACGCACTCGAGAGCCGATTGTGGGTCGCTGCGGGGATCAGCCCGAAATCCCTTGCGAGAAGCAGATGATACTCAAGTTCGCGGGCAGACCCCAAGGCGATGCGGGTGAACCGTCTTGGCAGGCGAGAGGTTGCCGGCGAACGCGCGGAGCGTCTGAAAGCTGAGAGCTACTCGAACCGCAACGCTTCGATCGGATCGAGCCGCGCGGCTTTGATGGCAGGGAAGAGGCCGAAGAAGATGCCGACGCTGGCCGAGAAGCCGACGCCGATGGCGAAGGACCACCACGGCAGCGAGATCGGGAATCCCGAGAGCCAGTGGATGGCGAGGCCGATGCCTGCGCCCAGAATGATCCCGAGGATGCCGCCGAACGACGTCAGAAACGCCGCTTCGATCAGGAACTGCCACAGGATCTCGCGCCGGCGCGCGCCGAGCGCCTTGCGGACGCCAATCTCGCGCGTGCGTTCCGTGACCGAGATCATCATGATCGCCATCACGCCGATACCGCCGACCATCAATGCGATCGACGAGATGACGACCAGTGCGAGGAACGCGGCCTGGCTGAACGAGTCCCACACCTTCATCATCGCGTCCTGCGTGAGCAGGTCGAAGTCGTTCGGCTGATCGAGCCGCACGTTGTGCCGGATGCGCATCAGTTCTTCGACTTCCCGCATCGTCTCGTCGCGGGTGACATTATCGCGCGGCACGACGGCAATCATCGCCGTGCGGTTGCGGATGCCGACCTTGCCGTAGAACTTCTCGTGGGTCGTGTACGGGATGACGACGATGTCGTCCGCTCGGCTGTTCAAGCCGCCCATGTTCGGGCGCTTGCCGAGGATACCGATGACCGTGTACTCGTTATTGCCGACGCGGACCTTCTTGCCAATCGGATCGATGTTCTGAAAGAGCGACTGATACGGCGTCTGACCGAGCACCACGACCTGGCGGCGGTTCTGCACTTCGGCGGGGACGATGAAGCGGCCGTGCTCCAGCTCGACGAAGCTCACCGCAGCAAAATTCTCGGTCACGCCGAGGATGCCCACGTTCTTCGTTCGCTGATTGCCGTAGTAGACCCGTCCACCCGCGCCCCCCATGGCGCCAAGCCACATGTCTACCAGCGCGACCGACGGCAATTCAGCGATCGCGCGCGCGTCGGCGGGGAGGAGGTTGGGCCGCTTGATCAACTCCTGAAAGGTCTTGCCGGCCGTGAAGCTGAGCGCGCCCATCTTCTGGACGTAGATGGTGTTGGGTCCGAGCTCGCGGATCGAGTCGCGAAGCGTCTCGTCGAAACCGCGAATCAGGGACGTCATCCCGACGATGGACGTGATACCGATGACGACCCCGAGCACCGTGAGCGCCGAGCGCATCTTGTTGGTGCGCAGCGTGTCGACCGACATGCCGACGATTTCACGGAGCAGACCAGCGCGGATACCGGCCATTTATTCGCGCCTCAGCGCTTCGATCGGATCGAGTTTCGCCGCCTGCATCGCCGGGTACATCCCGAAGAACAGTCCAACGATCGCGGTAATGCCGATGCCCATCAGGACGGACCAGATCTGCACCGAAGCCGGAAGAGGCGTGGCGCTGCTGATCGCCAGCGCGAGGAGGAAGCCGAGCCCCACGCCGACCATGCCGCCAAAGGTCGAGAGCGTCACCGACTCGGTGAGGATCTGCCAGATGATGTCCCGCTTGCGGGCGCCAAGCGCCTTGCGCAGGCCGATCTCGCGAGTCCTCTCGCTCACCACCATGAGCATGATGTTCATGATGACGATGCCGCCGACTACCAGCGACAGCGCGACGACGCCGATCAGGACGGCAAACAAGCCGTTGGTGGCGGTGTGATAGATCGCCAGCAGTGAATCGGAGGAGAACAGCCCGAAGTTGTCGCGCTCGCTGGGCCGCAGTTTTCTCTCTATCCGCATCGCCACCGTCGCATCGTCCATCGCCGCCTTGACGACGTCCGGGCTGCGCGGCTTGACGAGGATCTGCAGGCTCATGCGCGAGCCGAACATCTTTCGGAAGAGGCCGATCGGAATGACGGCGAATTCGTCCTGCGATTGGCCGAAGATCGCGCCCTTCTTCTCGCTGACGCCCACCACTCGGAACTGTCTGGAGCCGATGCGGATCGCCTTGCCGATCGGGTCGACGCCGGGGAACAGCTGCTCGGCGGTGTCGTATCCGAGGATCGTGACGGGACGGTCGCGATCTACTTCGGTCGGGCTGATGGGACGGCCGCGCTCGGCGTCGAAGGTCGAGAAGTGGATGTATTCACGCGACACTCCCTGGATCTGCACGATGTTGAGCGTCTGATTCTTGTAGACGATCCGCGTGCGCGAGTTGCCCTGGGTCGCAACCGCAAG
Organism: Acidobacteriota bacterium; assembly: GCA_013817065.1. Classification (GTDB taxonomy): domain Bacteria; phylum Acidobacteriota; class Vicinamibacteria; order Vicinamibacterales; family 2-12-FULL-66-21; genus JACDCA01. The sequence continues at coordinate 5,920 of JACDDJ010000096.1, read as the reverse complement.
GATGTTGTCGCCGAACTTGCGAACGGCGTCGGCATCCTCCATCGTGATCGGCGGGTTGCGGCGGGCGCGCTCTTCGTCGGCCTGGGTCTGAACGATAGGATCGCGCTGGATGTTGAAGTTGTCAGCACCGACGTCGGTGACGATCGCATCGGTGACATATGCGTTCATCCCCTGGATCAGCGACACCACCGCGATGATCGACGTGACCGCGACGATGTTTCCCAGGACGGTGAGAAAGGATCGCAGCTTGTTCGACCAGATCGCCTGCAGCGCGATCCCGGCGGCTTCGAGGAACTGATTCATGTCGGATGACGCCGTCTATCTGGAGGATCCGCCCGGCGCCGGCTCGGCCTTCACCAGAGCGCCGTCGCGTAACTCTCGAACCGAGCTGAAGGGGCCGGTGACGACCACATCGCCGTCCTTGAGTCCGGAGAGCACCTCGAAGTATTTGTCCCCCGCGATGCCGGTCTTGACCGGCTCGAACATGACCTTGCCGTCGCGCACGAGAAAGACGCCTTCGAGCTCCTTGCGCGACTGGCCCGGTTGGAGCTCCGATGCGGCTGCGGCAACCGGGCGCCGTGGCGCGCCCGGAACGATCGGTTCGCGCACGATCGCACCCTTGTCATCGACGATCACTTCACGGACGGTTGTTGCCTGGATCGGAACAGCGGAGGTGTCCTTCCGGATCGCGGTTGTGATCTCGGCGGTGCACGTGAAACCGGGCCGGACCTCCGGGATCTCACCGTCGAGCGTCAGCACCACTTTGAAGTTGGTGGCTTGTGCCGCCTGGCCCGCGGCCTGAATCGGGCTGTTACCAATCTCGGTGACTTTCGCGGTGAAGGTCTTCCCCGGGATCGCATCGATCGTGACCTTGGCCGTCTGGCCAAGACTCACGGTCGGGATATCAGTCTCGTCGACTTCGACTTCCGCCTCGATCACCGACATGTCCGCAACGACGAGCAGGACGGTGCCGGGGTTATTCATGGTGCCGGTCACTGCCGTTTCACCCTCTTCGATGTTGCGGCGCGTGACGATGCCATTGATCGGCGATTCGATCCGGACCCGGCTGAGGTCGTACTTCGCGCTGGACAGCGTCGCGCGTTCCTGCACAATTTTGAGCTCCTGCGTCTTGAGGTTTTGTTCCTGTGAGCGCAGGTTCGCCTGCTGCGATTTCAGGTCGTTCTCGGCGCGCTCGAGCACCTCGCGCGGCGTCAGGCCGGCCTTTGCGAGATTCGCCTGCCGGTTGTAGTTGTCCTCGGCTGCCGTGAGCGCCACCTTTGTGCTTTCGATCGCCAGGCGCATCTGTTGCAGCTGCGACGCCGACGCCTGCAGCCCGGCCTCACCGCTCTCGACCCGCGAGCGCAGGTTACGGGGATCGATCTCCAGCAGGAACTGGCCCCTGGTGACGCGATCGCCTTCGTTGACCGCCAGGCTGGTTACCTTGCCCATCGTGTCAGCGCTGATGTTCACCAGTGTCTTCGGCTGGATCTTGCCGGATGCCGAGACGATCGACTCGAGATTCACAACACCGATGGCGGCGAGCAGCACCACCACACCGGTGCCGATCAGGATTTTCTTTTTACGCGTCATGAATGCTTCTGTCCCGTATCCGAAGAAGACGTCAGTTGCTCGTGAAGTACGCGATGCACACGGCAATCACCGCGTAAATGGCGAGGAAGGTGACGGCGATCGGCTGGGTCTTGCGGCGATAGAGCACCGCGAGCCCGATCGCCAGCACGATCAGTCCCCAGATCGTGAAAAGGTCGACCATGCCGGCGAGTTTGCCGATGAAGGATCTATCGTCCAGCATCGGCAGGAGCGCGCCGAGGGTGGCGGGGCTTTGCACTGAACCTCTGAAATAGTTCAGAGGGCCGGCAAACGCCGCCCCAACGGCCGAGATGACGCTGCTGTGAACCAGGACGGTGAGTACCTGTTTGTATCGGGCTTCACCACCCATCGCGGCGTTAAAAATGGCAAACAGGATCCCGGACATCACCACGAATACGAGAACCATCCCGACGAGGACCGAGACGCCGGTGGTGTAGGGCAGGATTGCGGTGCCCCTATGCATCGCCGCGTACCGTTCGTCCGATACCTCCATCCCGAAGCCTTCGATCGCCGAGACCTGCTGGTCCACCGCCGCCTGCTTCCCTGCATCCGTCGTCATGGGGAGAGCAGCGCCGAACGCGATGAGCATCGCGGTCAACAGGTACATTCCGAGCCACTTGGGGTGCGCGACCACACTCTCATAGGTCGCACGCGGCGCGGTCAGAATGCCGATAAAGCGTGCGAACACGTTCATCGGGGCAGGCGAGGTTCCGCTCTGGGCAGCGCTAATGGTCATATTCATTTGTCAGGAATTGATGCTCCAGACGGGGCGGCACGGCCCGTGGGACGAACGATTGTACCGCACCTCTAAATACGTCCGTTTTCGACCAGAAGTTTCCAGCTAAGCTCACTGCTATGGACAAAATCACACGGATTCTATTGACATTTAGCTCTGTTCTAGGGCTTTTGCCTGCCGTCACCCAGGCGCAAGGCTTCACGTCCGTTGGTACCCGGGCCCAAGGGATGGGCGGCGCGTTCGTGGGCGTCGCCGATGATGCCACCGCCATCTACTGGAATCCCGCCGGTCTGGCGGCCGGGTCTTACTTCAGCCTTGCCCTTGACCATGCCGTGGGGGAGTCGACTCACGAAGGGACGCGTGGCGGAAGATCGAAGGGCACCTTCATCGGCCTGTCGATGCCCGCCCTTGGCCTCGGCTACTACCGGCTCGCAGCGCGCTCTATTGTTCCCTCCATACTCCTCCTTCCTGTTGATGAGGTCGCTTCCAGCCGAAACCTATCCGCAGTAGCACCGGTGCGGGTCGACTCGTTGGTCACCCAGCACACCGGGCTCACCCTGGTCCAATCGCTGATCCAGGGCGTTGCTGTTGGAACGACGCTGAAAGCGGTGCGGGGAAGGGCGGGTTCAACGCTTGTCGATGTGGCGACGGTGGAAGAGGCGCTCGACAGCGACGGCGACGAGGTGTTCGGGGACTCCGGGACAGCCTTCGACCTGGACATCGGTCTGATGGCGTCAGGCGGGGGTTTGAAGGTGGGATTGACCCTGCGAAACGTCCTCGAACCGGGGTTCCAGCGGCCCGGGGCGGGCGAGGAGCTGACGCTCGAGCGGCAGGCCAGGGCGGGGATGTCGTACGCGTTCCATCCGAATTGGCTGGCAGCAGCGGACTTCGATTTGTTGCGCTCGCGGGACGCGTTCGGGGAACGGCGCGACATCGCGTTTGGTGTGGAGGGGCGGATCATCCCGCGCGCCTATGTGCGATCAGGCATCAGCTTCAACACGGTCGATACCCCCGGGGTGCCCAGGGTAGAGGACGAGCGTGGAGCTGCCTACAGCATCGGCGGCAGCTATGCGGCCAAAGCGGCTGTTTTCATCGACGGCCACTTCACCGCGGGTAAGGAAAGAACCGGCAGGCGGTGGAGTGTGGCCGCCCGGTTCGTGTATTGAGAAAAACAAACTTGACAGAATTTGTCAGAAGGCTACAATTCACGTCTCCCCCAGCGCCAACTTATCTCGATCCGAGGGCACCCGTGTGTCCCGGTCCTCCACGAGTCTGAACCATGGCCGTTCGCATTGGCGAGCTTGTACTCAAAGAAAAGCGCATTACGCCTGCCCAGTTGCAGGAGGCGTTGAGCTATCAGAAGGCCAATGGCGGGAAACTCGGGATGAATCTCGTCAAGTTGGGATTCGTCAAGGACGAGGAGATCACGGCGCTCCTCAGCAAGCAGTACGGCGTCGCCTCGATCAACCTGTCGCAATTCGAGATCGACCCCAGCATCATCAAACTGATCCCCTCTGAGACCGCGCACAAGTATCAAATCGTTCCGTTGAGCCGCTCTGGCGCGACGTTAACGATCGCGATGACCGATCCAACCAACGTGTTCGCCATGGACGACATCAAGTTCATGACGGGCTACAACGTCGAACCGGTCGTCGCCTCGGAGATTGGCGTCGCGGAGGCGATCCAGCGGTATTACGCCGCTGCCGTGCCGCGGCAGCCTCGGGACGGTGGAAATACCGGTGACCCCACGGCGAGCGTCGCCTCGCTCGAGATGGTCACGAGGGAACTGGCCGACTCCGCAATCCTGGACGATGACGTTGAGGTTCTCGAAGACCTCGAACAGATCGACGTCGCATCACTCGAGCGGCAAGGCGGGGAAGCACCGGTCATTCGGCTCGTCAACCTGATGCTGATGTCGGCAATCCAGAAGGGCGCCAGCGACATTCACATCGAACCGTACGAGAAGGAGTTCCGCGTCCGCTTCCGCATCGACGGGATCCTCTACAACGTGATGGCGCCGCCGATGAAATTCCGCGACGCGATCACGTCCCGTATGAAGATCATGGCGAAGCTCGACATCGCCGAAAAGCGTCTGCCGCAGGACGGCCGCATCAAGATCCGATTCGGTGACAGCGGTGCCACCAAAGAAATCGACTTCCGCGTGTCGTGTCTGCCGACGCTCTTCGGCGAGAAGATCGTCCTTCGTCTCCTCGACAAGGACAAGTTGATGCTCGACATGACGAAGCTCGGCTTCGAGGCCGGGTCGCTGGCCAAGCTGGAAGCCGCCATCGCCAAGCCGTGGGGCATGGTGCTCGTCACGGGGCCGACCGGCAGCGGCAAGACCAACACGCTTTACTCGTCGATCTCGAAGATCAACACCTCCGAAACCAACATCATGACGGCGGAGGATCCGGTCGAGTTCAATCTGGTCGGGGTCAACCAGGTTCAGGTCCGCGAGAACATCGGCCTGACCTTCGCCGCCGCGCTGCGCTCGTTCCTCCGCCAGGATCCGAACATCATCCTGGTCGGCGAAATCCGCGACTTCGAGACCGCGGAAATCGCGGTCAAGGCCGCGCTCACGGGCCACCTCGTGCTCTCGACGTTGCACACCAACGACGCGCCGAGCACGATCAACCGCCTCATGAACATGGGCATCGAGCCGTTCCTGGTCGCGAGCTCGGTCAATTTGATCTGCGCCCAGCGCCTCGTGCGCCGCATCTGCACGCACTGTAAGAGCGACAATCCGCACGCGCCGCAGGCGCTCGTCGAGGCCGGCTTCACGCCCGACGAGGCCAGGAAGGTGATGCCCCAAAAGGGCGCCGGCTGCGACAAGTGCAACAGCACCGGCTACAAGGGCCGGGTCGGGTTGTACGAAGTCATGGAGATCGGCGAAGAGCTGCGCGAGCTGATTCTGGTCGGTGCATCGGGGCTCGAACTGCGCCGCAAGGCGGTGGATGAAGGCATGATCACGCTCCGCCGCAGCGGCTTGCACAAGGTGATCGAAGGCGTCACCACCATCGAAGAAGTCGCACGAGAGACAGTCAAGTAATCATGGCCTCACTACCCGAACTGCTCAACGCGCTGGTCAGCCTGAGTGGCTCCGACCTGCACCTGACCACCAACTCGCCGCCGCTCGTGCGCGTGCACGGCAAGCTGCAGACACTCGACCTGCCGGTGCTCGGCCCGGCCGAGACCAAGGCGCTCGCCTACAGTGTCCTCACCGACGCCCAGAAGAAGCGCTTCGAGGAGACCCTCGAGCTCGACTTCTCGTTTGGCATCCGCCGCGTCGCGCGTTTTCGCTGCAACGTCTTCAACCAGCGCGGAGCGGTGGCGGCCGTCTACCGCCTGATCCCCGAGACGATCCGGAGCTTCGCGGATCTCGGCTTGCCGCCGGTGCTCGCAACGCTGTCGGAGCGGCCGCGCGGCCTGGTCCTGGTCACCGGTCCGACCGGAAGCGGCAAGTCGACCACGCTCGCGGCCATCATCGACAAGATCAATACGGAACGACGCGAGCACATCCTCACGATCGAGGATCCGATCGAATACATCCACCAGCACAAGGGCTGCCTGGTCAAC
>JACDDJ010000657.1 GCA_013817065.1 Acidobacteriota bacterium | reverse complement strand
CAGGAAGAACGACGGGGAGGACGTCCAGAACTCGGAGTTCGCGAACGGGCTTGGCAGGCGCGACGCGGCGACGGCGCCGAGCGCCAGTAGAGCGCCGCACGCTGCGAACCAGGTATTGAGGCGCCGCTCGACCGGTGCGCTGCGCGCTTCGTCCAGCAGGACACCGACGAACGCGCCCCCGAACACGAATCCCGCCCACGGGAAGATCGTGAAAGTGGTGAAACCCGGCCGCGGCCGCAGATAGCCTTCGAGCGCATCCGGCAGCACCGCGAGAATTGTCGTCGCACGAACAGGCGGCGTCAGGAACGTGAGCCCGAGGGTCGCGAGCGCAAACGCGATCAGGCGTCCGCGGGTCGTCCTCATGGCGCCCCACAGCGCGGCGGCCGCCATGATCGCGGGGCCCATGATGTTGAGGATGTCGACCTTGAGGAGCGATCGCCACGGTCCCCAGCTCACCACCATCGCCTGCACGCGGAAAAGAAACGCGAGCCCGAAGATCTCAAGACCGCGCCTGACCACCGCGCCGGACGCGGTCTTGCGGTGCAGCCCGCGGCGCATCTTCGATCCAGCGGAAAGCGCCACCGACACGCCGGCAAGTAAGAGAAACAGCGGCGCCCCGAAGCCGCCAAGGATCATCGCCCAGCCGTAGATCGACGACCCGCGGCCATCGAGGCGGGTCCAGCTATCGAGGATGTGCGCCTCGAACATGATCAGCACGGCGAGACCGCGCAGCCAGTCGAGATAGCCGCGGCGCATGGGTCGGCGTCAGACGCCCGCGGACACCTTGAAGGTGATCGAGAAGTCGATGTCCTGCCGCATCGACTGCCACACCGAGCAGTACTTGTCGCGAGACAGATCGATGCCGCGCTGCACCACCTCGTCCGGCACCGTGCCGTTGATGGTGTAGTGAAGGTCGACCTTGGTGAACCGGCGCGGTTCCGCATCAGCGCGGGAACCCGTCAAATCGGCGCGGAGCCCCTTGAAATCGTGCCGCCCCTTCTTGAGGATGTGCAGCAGGTCCATCGCCATGCAGCCGGCCAGGCCGAACGCCAGGGCCTGCATCGGCGAGGGCCCGGCGACCGCCGCGCTGTCGAGCGTCATCTTGACCTCACCGGATTTGCCGGCAAGGACGAGGTCGTGTTCCCAGATCAATTCGAGCGTTACCGGCGGTTTCGTTTCGGCCATCGCTAGATTCTACGCGCTAAGATGGCGTGTCATGACCAAAGCTCTCCCTCTCACACTGGCGGTTCTTGCAGCTATGACGATTGCCCACGCGCAGCAGACCGGCGATGCCGCCCTCATGGACCGGGCCCGGGCGCTTCATAAGCAGGTGCCGCTCATCGACGGCCACAATGACTACCCCTGGGCTGTTCGCGAGAACGTGCAGCGCGACCTCGAGAAGCTGGACATCGCGACATCCCAGCCGACGATCCACACCGACATCGCGCGGCTGAAGGCCGGCGGCGTGGGCGGGCAGTTCTGGTCGGTCTACACACCGTCGGACTACGCCGGACAGACCGCCGTCACCGCCACGCTCGAACAGATCGACATCGTCCACCAGATGATGCGGAAATACCCAGAGACGTTCGAGCTCGCCCTGACCGCGGCGGACATCGAGCGGATCTTCAAGAGCGGGAAGATCAGTTCGATGATCGGGATGGAAGGCGGCCACTCGATCGACAACTCGCTCGCCGCGCTCCGCATGTTCCACCGGCTCGGGGCGCGCTACATGACGCTGACGCACTCGAAGAACACCCCGTGGGCCGACTCCGCGACCGACACGCCGCAGCATGGCGGGCTGACACCGTTTGGCGAACAGGTCGTCCGCGAAATGAACTGGCTCGGGATGCTCGTGGATCTGAGCCACGTCTCCCCAGACACCATGGCGGACGCGATCAGCGTCAGCGCCGCGCCGGTCATCTTCTCGCACTCGTCCGCGCGCGCCGTCAACGACGTCCCGCGCAACGTCCCCGACAACGTCCTCCAGATGCTCCCGAAAAACGGCGGCATCGTCATGGTCACGTTCGTGCCCGGGTTCCTGGCGCCGAAGGTCACTGCCTGGAACGTGCTCGAGGCGGCCGAGACTGCACGCCTGCTGCAGCAGATACCGAGCGACGAGGCGGGCCGTAAGGCCGGCATCGAGGCGTGGCGCAAGGCGAGCCCGGCGCCGCGCGCCACGATCGCGGACACCGCGAACCACATCGATCACATCAGGAAGGTCGCGGGCGTTGATCACGTCGGCCTGGGTGGGGATTTCGATGGCATTACGAGCGTGCCCGAGGGCCTCGAGGACGTCTCGAAGTATCCGGCGCTGACCGTGGAGCTGCTGCGCCGCGGCTATTCGGACGAGGACGTCAAGAAGATCCTCGGGTTGAACATCCTTCGCGTGATGAAAGCTGCCGAGGGTATTTCGGCGAAGCTGCGAAAGGAGCGTGGCCCTTCGGCGATGCTTTTTCAAAAGTGAAGCGCCTCATCGTCGCGATGGGCGACTCGACCACGGCGGGGACGCCAGGTTGGAAGTCGCGGATCGAGGCTCCGCCGGCGGGTAGTGGCGAGGAGACGAGCCAGTACGCCTGGTGGCTGATGCGGGATGAGCCGGACTGGGACGTACTGAACCACGGTGTGAACGGCGAGCGAAGTGACCAGATCCGCGCGCGTTTCGAGCGGGACGTGATCGATCACAAGCCGTCTGCTGTCGTGGTCATCGCCGGCGTCAACGACGTCTACCAGGGGCGCGACGCTGCGCATGTCATAGAGCAGCTCAGCGCGATGTACAGCCGAGCGGCGGAAGCGAAGATCGCGGTCGTGGCCGGAACGATTGTTCCTTACAACACCGCCACCGCCGAGCAGAACAGCCGCATGCGGCAGATCAACGACTGGATCAGGATTTACGCGGCGCGGGATTCCAATGTCGCGTTGGTCGACACGCGCGCTGCGGTCGCGGCACCAGGCGACCCGGATCGCCTGTTCGATTCGCCGGACGGATTGCATCCATCGCCGGAGGGCTACCGGCGGATGGCGGAGGTGATCCGCGCCGCGCTGAAACAGCCGCGCTGACGGGCGCCGCCGCACGTCGCACGGACGCACGTCGCC
>JACDDJ010000656.1 GCA_013817065.1 Acidobacteriota bacterium | reverse complement strand
GCGATGTGCTCCGCCTGATCGTAGGGCAGGGGCTGCGCCTCGCCGGGATCGGGATCGTGCTCGGCATGGCGGGCGCCGCCGGCGTCACCTGGATCATCCAGTCGATTCTGTACAACGTGACTCCAACTGATCCTCTGAGTTTCGGTGGTGTCGCACTGTTCCTGACGTTGACCGCGGCGATAGCCAGCTACATCCCGGCTCGGCGTGCCATGGCAGTGGACCCGATCGTCGCGCTGAGGAATGACTGACGACCAGCTCCGTCTGCAGGGACATTGTTGCGGAGGGGCGGACCGGCTCCTCACGAGGAGCGGCCCGCCCGGCGTGTACCTACTGTCGACCGCGCGCCCAGTCGTTACTTCGACAGCTGCCCTCTCACCGCACCGTGGAAATGGAGCGTTGTGGACGTTGACGTAGTACTGCGACGGGTCCTTCAGGATGTCGTCGATCAACTCGCGATCGACGGTCCGGCATCCCTGCGAGGTGCCACTGGTTGGTGCCGTGAGCCCGACGACAATCGGGCCGGCCGTCCCGGCTGGCGCCTCGTGAATGTGCGCCGCGGTAGCTGGGGCGATGTTCGCGACCGTCAGCGCGAAGCAGATTTCACCTTGGCCGGGATTCAGCGTCAATCGAGCTGTCCCGGTGCCATCGGGGTCGCCCGGGCCGGGCGCCTCGGCTGCTCCACTGAGAGTCGTCTCGAGCGGTCGTCCGCCGTGGCCTATTGAGTTATCGATACGCGCCTGTGTGGCCGCCGTGCTGGCTGCGGTTGCGCCCGAGGGCGCGACCGGCGTCTGCTGCGAACAACCCATCGCCACCACCGCACACACCGCCAACAATGCTTCTTCTCATGTTCTGCCCCTTTTCTGTTCCCTGCTCGAACGTCCGTGAACCGTGGTGCTCACCCTCGGTTCCGGAACTGTCCAACCTGATACGCGTGAGAGTAGCGGCCGGATTGCGGCCGCCCGATGGAGTGGCCACTTGAACGAGCGCCCCAGCCAACGGACACTGCCCCGAGCAGCCGGAGGACCCGCCATGTGCCGGCGGCTGCTATGATTTCGACAGCTCGTGCAACCCGATCTGCCATTTCAAATCGAGCCTGAGCAACCGGCTGCGCCAGCGCCGGGCGAGTTCGCCTGGGAGGACCGGATCGAGTTCGTGCGCGTGCGGCGGGCCCGCCGCTACATCCTCCGCGTTCGTCCGGACGGCAGCCTTCGCGTCACCATTCCACGAGCCGGATCACGCGCGGAGGCGACCGCATTCGTCGCGCGCCAGATTGCGTGGATTGCGCGAGAACGCGCCCGACTACGACGAGAGCAGACGCCCGTCCGCTGGACTGACGGCAGCATCATCCGCCTGGACGGCAACGCCGTCGCCATCGAGATCATCCACTTGGCCGCGGGAGCCGTCACGCGCTATGGCGGTCGAGTGGTCCGCGTCAACAACCATGCCGACGTCAGGGCGGAGATCGAGCGCGACATGCGGCAACTCGCGCGCGAGCGATTGGTCCCGCGACTCCACGAGCTTGCCGCGCAGTACGGCCTCACGATCTCGCGGGTCACGATCCGCAACCAGCGGTCGCGCTGGGGCTCGTGCTCACGCGCCAGGGCGATCGCTCTGAACTTCCGCCTCGTCCAGATGCCGCCGGAGGTGTGCGACTACGTGCTGATCCACGAACTGATGCATCTGCGCCAGCAGAACCATGGGCCTCGCTTCTGGGGTCTCGTCGAGCAGGCGTGTCCCTCCTATCGTGATGCCGAGCGCTGGCTCCGCGTTCATGGACGGACGTTGTTCTGATGATTGCCCTCAATGGCGTCCGATGCACCGTGCGCTCCTGGCGAAGGTCGGATGCCCAGTCCCTCGTGACGCACGCCGACAACATCAACGTCGCGAAGCATCTGCGCGATCGCTTTCCACATCCCTACACGCGCGAGGATGCCAGGGCTTTCCTCAAGCACGCCGCCACCGACGATCCCACCAACCTGGCCATCGAGGTGGCCGGCGCGGCCGTCGGAGCCATCGGCTACGTGCCGGGCCGTGACGTCGAGCGGTTTTCCGCCGAAGTCGGCTACTGGCTGGGGGAATCGCTGTGGGGGCGTGGAATCGTAACCGAGGCGCTGGGGCTGCTGACCGAGCATGCCTTCGCGAAGACGAACGTGCTGCGGATGTTTGCGCTGCCGTTTGCCGACAACGCCGGTTCGGCACGCGTGCTCGAGAAGGCGGGCTACACGCGCGAAGGACTCCTGCGCTCGAGCAGCGTCAAATACGGCGTCATCAAGGACCAGCTGCTCTTCGCTCGCATCAATCCGGCCTGGACCGACGGCTCTTAGGACCGGCCCGCCCCGGTCGGGCCGCCAGAGTAGACTGGACCAATGGCGCAGAACGATCGAACCGCCCCTGCCGACCCGGTCGTCGCGGCGTATTTGAAGGATGTCGATCGCAGCCTGCTTCGGAGTAATCTGCGACTCTCGCCAGAAGAACGCATCCGCAAGCTGCAGGACTTCGTGCGGACCCTTGCCGTTCTCCGTGAAGCTGGCCGCCGGGCGAAGCGGTGAAGCCGACAGATTTCGAAGGGCTGCTGCGCCGCCTGCTGGATGCACGGGTCGATTTCATCCTGGTCGGGGGCGTTGCCGCGACCGTGCACGGATCCGCGCGTGCGACGTTCGACATCGATATTGTCTATGCGCGGAGCGACGAGAACGTCCAGCGGCTGGTGGCGGCGCTGGCGCCGGCGGAACCGTACTTGCGTGGTGCTCCGCCTGGGTTGCCGTTCGCCTTCGACGCCCTCACCGTCGAGCGAGGCCTGAACTTCACGCTGGAAACGACCCTCGGTGATCTCGATCTCCTCGGAGAGATCACCGGCGGTGGCCGCTACGAAGATTTAGTCCCCTTCACGGTCGAGATCAACATCTTCGGCTTCGACTGTCATTGCGTCACCCTCGCCAAGCTGATCGAACTGAAACGCGCAGCCGGACGCCCGAAAGACAACGAGGTCCTGGCCGAGCTCGAGGCGTTGCTGGCCGACTCGTACGACGGCACGGATCGCGAGGGCGGAGGCGAGCCTGATTGACCACCGCTTCGGTCGACCCTCGCAGGGAAGAT
>JACDDJ010000655.1 GCA_013817065.1 Acidobacteriota bacterium | reverse complement strand
CATCTGCAGGAACTCGGCTGCGCAGCTGACGGCAAGACCCACCGGCAGGATGATCAGGGCGCTGCGCAAAACCGCGAGCGCTCCGCGTCGGTCCACGAGCCGGGCGCCGGCCAGTGAAAATCCGATCGGCACGAACAACAGCATGTTGGCGAGCACGTCGGAGCGGGAGATGCGCCGAGTCGGCAACGCCAGAACGACGCTGCGAAACTGGTCCCAGGCCGATTCCAGTGCCAGCGGCCGCCACTCGAACGGCAACAGGCTGCCGTAGATGGCAAAGGCCACGAAGGCGAGCGCCATTGCCAGGTACGACCGCGACGTGGGAAACCCCGGCCCTGGTGGGGAGAGAGCGGTGTCGGGACTGCCGGTGGTCTTCAGCGGGAGGGTGATCCGGACTAGACAGCGCTCTGCCGGCTGCGCGCCACGATGTCAGCAAACGCCCGCACATCCAGGCTGGCGCCGCCGACCAGGGCGCCATCGACGTCCGGGAGCATGACGAGCTCGTGGATGTTGTCCGGCTTGACGCTCCCGCCGTAGATCACGTGGCAGAGGTCGGCCGCGGTGCCACCGAACCACGCCCGCAGGCGGGACCGGATGTGCGCGTGTGCCTCGCCGGCCTGCTGCGGCGTGGCGTTGCGTCCGGTGCCGATGGCCCAGACCGGCTCATAGGCTATGACGAGCGAGGCCACCTGGTCGCCGGTCAGGCTGTCCAGGCCTGTCTTGATCTGCCGGTCCAGAACATCGAGCGTGGCGTTGGCTTCGCGCTCTTCGAGCGTCTCTCCCACGCACACGATCGGGAAGAGCCCGGCACCGAGCACCGCGATCGCTTTGCGGTTCACGGTTTCATCCGTCTCGTGGAACAGCCGCCGGCGCTCGCTGTGGCCGATGATCGCGAACTCGGCGCCGGCCTCTTTTGCCATTGCCGCGCTGATCTCACCGGTGAAGGCGCCTTCACGTTCCCAATGGACGTCCTGCACCGCGACGGCGATGGGGGAGTTGCGCGCGGCTTCGGCAGCCGCGTGCACCGCCGTGAAGGGCGGCGCGACGACGATTTCAATGTCGCCGGCGTCCTTCACCAGGCTGCGCAGCTCTTTGACGAACACCACCGTCTCGTGGACGGTCTTGTACAGCTTCCAATTCGCCGCAATGAAAGGCGTTCTCATGGAGACCTCGAGCACGTGCTGCGTGCCACGTGCAATGTCCGACGTGCTGACGTGGGACGTGCTACGCACTGAACTGCTGGTTATCCCGGGTCAGGGCTTCGACGCCCGGGAGCTTTCTTCCGCCAAGGAACTCCAACGACGCACCGCCGCCGGTCGAAATGTGCGTGATCCGGTCGGTCACGCCCGCTTTCGCCACCGCGGCGATCGAATCGCCGCCACCGATCACCGTCACGCCGTCTACCGCTGCGACTGCCTTCGCCACCTCGATCGTTCCGGCTGCGAAGGCGTCGATCTCGAACACACCCATCGGGCCGTTCCAGGTCACCGTCTGGGCCGTCGCGATGATCGAACGATACCGCTCAATCGTCTTCGGACCAATGTCGAGGCCCATCCGGTCGCCGATCGTTCGATCCTCAACCGCCAGCGTCATCGTCGGAATGCCGGCCTCGAGCTTTGCCGCGACAACGTGGTCGACCGGCAGTTCGAATCGAAGATTGCGCGTTCGAGCCATCTCTTCGACCTCCCGGGCCGCGTCGAGCAGGTCATCTTCTACCAGCGATTTGCCGACGTTCAGTCCGCGCGCCTTGAAGAACGTGTAGGCCATCGCCCCGCCGATCAGCAGCGCGTCCACACGCGGCACCAGGTTCTGAATCACTTCCAGCTTGTCCGACACTTTGGCGCCGCCGAGGATCGCCACGAACGGGCGGTCCGGCGCTGCCAGCACCCGGCCAAGGTATTCCACCTCCGCCGCCATCAGCAGCCCTGCGCCTGCTTCTTTGACGTGCCGGACGATGCCTTCGGTTGACGCGTGGGCGCGATGGGCGGAACCGAACGCGTCATTGATATAGACGTCCGCCATCGCGGCCAGTCGGGCCGCGAACTCCGGGTCGTTCTTTTCCTCACCCGGGTTGAACCGGAGATTCTCGAGGAGCACCACGCCATCAGCCTTGGGATCGTCGAACGTCACCGGACGGTTGAGCAGAGTGGACAGGTGCGAGGCGATCGGCTGCAGCGAGTATTCCGGGTTCGGCTTCCCCTTGGGACGGCCGAGATGCGACGCCAGGATCACCGACTTCGCACCCTGTTCGAGCGCGTACTGGATCGTCGGCAGCGACGAGCGGATCCGCGTGTCGTCGCCGATCACGCCGTTCTTGATCGGGACGTTGAAATCGACGCGGATGAGGACGCGCTTGCCGCGAAGATCGATGTCCTTGACGCTGCGCGGCACTAAATCCCCTTTTCGACCAGGAAGCGGAGCAGATCGACGCAGCGGCTCGAGTAGCCCCACTCGTTGTCGTACCACGCCAGGACCTTCACGAAGTCGCTGTCCATGACGTTGGTGTAGGGCGCGTCGACGATCGCCGAGTGTGAATTCCCACGATAGTCGATCGACACGAGCGGGACCTCCGTGTACTGCATGATCCCTTTCATCGGGCCCTCCGCGGCCGCCTTGAACGCCGCGTTCACATCGTCGCGCGACACCTTCTTGTCGACGAGGACGGCGAGGTCGATGCAGGAAACGTTCGGCGTCGGCACGCGCATCGAGATGCCGTCGAGCCGACCCTTGATCTCCGGCATGACCTCGCCGACCGCAATCGCCGCCCCGGTCGTGGTCGGGATGATTGAGAGTGCCGCCGCGCGCGCCCGGCGGAGGTCCTTGTGGGGCAGGTCCAGCAGCTGCTGATCGTTGGTGTAGGAATGCACGGTCGTCATCCATCCCTTGCGAATCCCGAACGTGTCGTGGAGCACCTTCGCTACCGGCGCCAGGCAGTTGGTCGTGCAGGACGCGTTCGAGATGATGTGATGACTCTTCGGATCGTAGGCCTCGGGGTTCACGCCGAGCACCAGTGAAACGTCCGGCTGCTTCGCCGGCGCGGTGATGATCACCTTCTTCGCGCCGGCGGCGATGTGCTTCGCGGCATCCTCTCGCTTGGTGAAGAGCC
>JACDDJ010000654.1 GCA_013817065.1 Acidobacteriota bacterium | reverse complement strand
GGTAAAGATGGTGCCGGTGCAGGGACTTGAACCCCGGACAACGCGGATATGAGCCGCGTGCTCTAACCAACTGAGCTACACCGGCAGGAACTCAGGATTATAGCAACTCCCAACCTCCAACTGCCACCTACCAAACCCAATTTATGGAACAGCGAGCCCAATACGTTGGCAGTTGGCGTGTTGGGCGTTGGAACTTGACGCGTTCTTTAACACGCCCTCAAAGGGCCGCGGCAATGAGCGGGATCAGGATCTCGTGGTGCCCCACCAGCGAGTAGCCCTTGCCAATTCCCGCCACGGGCCTCGTTACAACGTTGGTCTGCGGGCGGTACATTCTCATGAAGTCGATGTTGACCGTGGTCAGGCCGTCGAGCGACGCGCCGGTGTTGCGCGCCAGGGCGACAGCCTTGAGGAACACCTCGGGCAGCACAACCGCCGATCCACAATTCAGGTAAACGCCGCCCTGCAGCCGGGCGACGTTCGCGACGAAGTAGCGGAAGTCGCGCAGGCTGCCCTCGCCGATAGCAGCGCCGCTGGCCGCGGGATGCATGTGGATGATGTCGGTGCCGATGGCGACGTGCACCGTCACCGGGATGTCGAGGCGGGCAGCGGCCGACAGCAGGCTGACTCCGGCATGGGGTGGATTCATGCTCGCGAGATGCGAACACACCGACTGCCCGAGTCCCATTCCACGGCTCACGCCGTCAGCGATCGCGGCGTTGATCTGTGTCGCAGTCTCCTCCGCCATTCCAAAACGACCGGGTCCGAGCGCCTCCTCGACGTCCTCCGAGGTTGATCCTGACAATGCCAGCTCGAAGTCATGGATGATGCCGGCGCCGTTGGTTGCAAGCGCAGAAACGTAACCGCGCTCCATCAGGTCGATGAGGACCGGTGAGAGTCCGGTCTTGATCACGTGCGCGCCAATGCCCCAGATCACGCCGGCGCCAGCCTCGCGAGCTCGGCGAAGTGCGCTCACCACCGCTTTGAGGTCCGCTCCGGCGAGGATGGCGGGAAGGCCATCGACAAACGCCGCGACGCTGCTCCCCTCGGCCTGCACCCTGGCGAAATTTACCGCGTTCGCCTTGCTCTTCCGCGACGCGAGCGGATAGGTGCGAACGGCGGAGAGATCGAACTCCTCGTAGGAGAATTTCACGGCGTCAGCTTATCTCAACAGCTCTCACGTCTCAGCGTCACAGCACGACCATCGCATCGCCGTAGCTATAGAACCGATAGCGGCGAGCGACGGCTTCGCGGTATGCGGCCAGGACCCGCTCGCGCCCGGCGAATGCCGAGACAAGCACCAGCAGCGACGACTGGGGCAGATGGAAATTGGTCACGAGCCCACCGATGACGCGAAACTGGAAGCCCGGATAGATGAACGTCGTCGCTTCGGCCGCGCCGGGCAACAGCTGTCCGTCGCCGCGCGCGGCCGCATCTTCGAGGCAGCGGGTCGTCGTGGTGCCGACCGCGATGATCCGGCGGCGCTCGGCGAGAGCGGCATTGATCGCCTGCGCTGCCGAGGTGCTGATCTCGTAGGGCTCGGGGTCGACCTCGTGCGCTTCCACTTCGGTGACCCGCACCGGCTTGAAGGTGCCATAGCCGACGTGCAGCGTTACCTCTTGTCGCTCGACACCGCGGGCATCGAGCGCCGCCAGGATCTCGCGATTGAAGTGCAGGCCGGCCGTTGGCGCCGCGACCGATCCGCGCCGAGCGGCAAATACAGTCTGGTAACGGTCACGGTCCGCCGCGGTGTCGTCTCGCTTAATATACGGCGGCAACGGCATGTGACCGAGCGCATCGACAAGGACGTCCACACCACCTGCCGGCGCGTCGGTCGCGAGACGGATCGTGCGGCGACCGAAGAAGCGGCGCTCGAGGACTTCGCCATGCAGAACACCCGCTGCCCCTTCGAAGATCACCCGAGCGCCTGGCTTCAACTTCTGTCCAGGGTGCATGAGCGCCTCCCAGACGTCGTCCTCCACGCGACGCAGCAGAAGGCACTCAACGGCTCCCCCACTCGGCTCCCGGCGGCCCAGCAGGCGCGCGGCGAAGACTTTCGTGTTGTTGACGACCAGCAGATCACCTGGTTCGAGCAGCCGCGGCAAGTCCGCCACCACGGCGTCCTGAACCGAATTGCCGTTCCTGGGCACCACCATGAGACGCGAGGCGCCGCGCGGTGCAGCCTCCTGAGCGATGAGATCCTCGGGCAGTTCGAAGTCGAAATCCGATACCAGCACAGCTCGAACTGTACCCTTGGTGAGGATGCGGGCGCCGGCTCGCGAGCATCGGTGTGGCAGAATGCGCGCATGGCAGCGGATGAGGAAGCGACTGAACAGACGACAGTGCTCGCAAACGAGGTGCAGGAGGGGGAGCCGGTCGTCATCCGGATGCCGGTCGACATCCGCAGCGTCACGCTCACAGTCATCACGGTGCTCGCCGGCATCCTGATGCTGCAGTACGCGCAGCCTTTCTTCATCCCGGTCATACTCGGGACCCTGATCAGCTACGTCCTCGCCCCAGGTGTCACGTCCATGGCGAAGCACGGCATCCCGCGCGTGATTGGCGCCTTCCTGGTCATTGCCGCACTGTGCGGCACGATGGGCTACGGTGTGTATTCCCTGTCGGACGAGGTCGTCGACATCCTTGACGATGTGCCCCGGGCTGCACAGAAGCTGCGCGACAGGATGAAGCACACCCCGCGCGCAGGCGAGGGAGGTCTGCTCTCGAAGGTCCAGTCTGCGGCAACGGAGATCGACGAGGCTGCCGCCGACGCGGCCAAGCCGGTGCCGACAGCAAAGGACGTGCAACGCGTCCAGGTCGTCCAGCCCTCCTTTTCAGCTTCCGACTACGTCTGGGCCGGCGGGAGGGGCCTTCTCGGTTTTCTCGGGCAGTTCGCCGTCGTTCTGTTCCTCGTCTACTTCCTGCTCGTCACCGACGATCTCTACAAGCGGAAGATCGTGAAGATCGCCGGGCCGACGCTCACGAAGAAGAAGATCAGCGTCCAGATCATGGACGAGATCAACCAGCAGATCAGCGGTTTCCTGCGCGTGCAGGTGATTACCAGCCTGCTCGTGGCGGTGGCGACGAGCCTGGCGCTGTGGTGGTTC
>JACDDJ010000653.1:2252-3108 GCA_013817065.1 Acidobacteriota bacterium | reverse complement strand
CTTCAAGATGGAGGTGATTCGACGACGCGGACCGTGGCGGCATCTGGAGGCCGTCGAATTCGCGACGCTTGAGTGGGTCGATTGGTTCAATCACCGCCGATTACTCGAACCGCTCGGCTACGTTCCGCCGGCCGAATTCGAAGCACGCTACTATGAGCAGGCCGCAGTGGCCTAACCCACATCATTCGCCCTCCGAAGATCCCGGTACGGTTCACACCGACTCGCGGGCGTCTTGTTCGTCGTCCACGACAAGAATCTTGACCCCGACTAGTTGCGAGATCTGATCGTGCAATGCATTCAAGGACGTCTCTGCAAACTCGGGGGGGACAAGCATCGCCGGAACAGGAAAAAAGACTTCGAACGTAGCGCCCTTGCCTGAGCCTTCGCTGTGCGCAACGACACGCCCGCCATGCAACTCCGCCAGGTGCTTGACGATGGACAAGCCCAAACCCATTCCGCCGGCCTCTCGAGTGGACGACGCGTCTTGTTGAGTGAAGCGGTCGAACAGGCGCGGCAGAAATGAGGGAGCAATGCCGCGTCCACTGTCACGTAATTGGAGAACTACTTCCACTCCCTGCCGTGCCAAACGAACTTCTACGCCTCCGCCGGCGTCCGTGAACTTCAAGGCATTGGAAAGCAGATTCCAGACGACCTGTTGCAAACGGAGCGCGTCGCCGAGAATGGGCCCCGCGGAAGGACTGAGACTGGTGTGAATGGTCACGCTCTTCGCCCGTGCGGCAGGCATCACGGCCTCCAGTGAAGTCTGGACCACGGAGCCAAGTTCGACCGGCCGCAAATCAAGCGCGAGCTGTCCTGAGATCATGCGGGAAACATCCAACAGGTCTTCGACGAGACG
>JACDDJ010000653.1:0-2242 GCA_013817065.1 Acidobacteriota bacterium | reverse complement strand
GCTTCACATTCCGCTCGAGGGCATTCATGGCGCGCTCACGATCTACGGAGTCCATCTCGAGACTCCGGATGCGCCAGATCGTGCCAGTTAGCACGTTCAGGGGCGTCCGCAGCTCGTGTGACACGGTCGCCAGGAAGTGATCCTTCAGCCGATTCGCCTCCTCTGCTGCCCTCCTCCTTTCCTGCTCCGCCTGTTCTGTTCGACGCCGCTCTGTCAGGTCCCGCGTGACCTTGGCAAATCCTCTCAGGTGGCCGTCGCGGTCAAACAAGGCAGTGATGACGACGTTTGCCCAAAACGTGGACCCATCCTTACGGACAACGCCAACCCTCGTCTTCAACACGCCCTTCCCGCGCAGCAATCTCGAGCTCCCGCTCAGGTTTCCTCGACGCGAGGTCTTTGGCCGTATAGAAGCGTGAGAAGTGGACACCGAGGATGTCCTGCGTGTCGTAGCCCTTGATACGTTGAGCGCCGGCATTCCAGGTGACGATGTGCCCGCTCGAATCGAGCACGAAGATCGCGTAATCCTGAACGGCCTCGACCAGGAGCTTGAACAACTCCGGATCATCGGGGGTGGGATACTCGCGGAACTCTTGGTTCATCGAAGTCGCATCCGAAAACGTAGGCGCTAGGGCCGATCGGGTTCCGACAACTCAGCCGGCCCTCAGCGCAACGGACCGCCCGAGAGAGCGTCCAGCGAAGCGATTGTATGCGATCGAGAGCCCGTTCCGACTCGCCCGCGCCGGCTGCGTCATCGGGATGCGGGGACCGACACCTGTCCTCGAGCGCCAGGAGTGTCGGGGGTACATGACGGTACGTTGTGCAATGGCGAAGGCTTCGGCCTCGTATTCGCGATAGTACCTCCCGCACGATGTTGAATCGTTCCTCGACACCCAGGGCGAAGATGGAGAGCTCCGCGAACGCCTGTGCCTTGCCTTCGAGCGTGGTGGCCGCGGCGACTTCCGGCGCGCGGGCGGGGCAAAATATGCGGACGGCTTGCGCAAAAATTCGTTTGGCCCGCTTCAGTTCAACGTTCTCGCGCTGCAGCACCTTCGACTGCTGCCGTTCGTCGCCAAGCCGGCGCGCTGACCCCTATCGAGTTCAGCTTGGCGCACCCACCGTCGCAACCTCTCCTCCGTGCATCCCAGCTTGCCCGCGATTGACGCGATCGCCGCCCACTGCCGGGTACTCGGCCCCGTGTTGGCGGACTACACGAATGGCTCGCTCTTGTACCTCAGGTGAGTATCGACTTGCTCGTGCAATCCCGGTACGATTCAGAGTGCTCCGGCGCGAGTACTTCGGCGGCAAGCCACCTACGCAGGCGCACGGGCGAGGGCGGTTTGAAACAGCGACAGGAGTTGTTCGCCCAACGCGGTCGCCCGCTCGAACTCAGCTTGCGTCATCAGCTTCATCGCAAGCTGATTCTCTTCTTGTAACTTACCGAATCTCAGCTCTCCACTGAGCTGGACACTCTTTCTCGTTGACCTTCCCGTCGCCCCGGAGCTGGAAGAGCGTCTTTTGAGCGACGTTCTTGTCCCAAAACCGGATCTTGCGGATCCGTTCGACGCCGTCATCGGCCTGACGCGTGACGGTTTCGATGGACGCTATCGCCGCCGCGAGATCATCTGGTATTGCTTGGATCGGTAGAAATCTACCTTCCTCATCGTAAAGCCGTCTGAAATCCGCGACCGAGATCCGCTCAGCTTCACGTTCGACACGCTCAGACTCGACCCGGGATCTACCTGCCGCTCCGCCAGCGCCCGCGCCAACCGGCTGGCGTTCGCCGAACCCGATGTGGTGCTCACATTAGGTGGTGTGCTCGTGATCGTCGAGCGAAGTTTCGGTCGGGCCGAAATGACCTGAGCGCATCCGGCAATGTGGGCGACGAAGCCGAAGAGGCTGGAGGCGACCAGCTCCTACGTCAGCTCAGGTGCATCACGGTCGTCCCGGAGGCGCGGCCGCGCTACCCCGAGGACATCGAATCCGCTATCCGTCAGCGCGGACATCTAGTGCAGGCATTTGTTGTCGATGGGCGAGTTCGCCGAGCGCGAGCCGTACCGCGACTTCCTTCTGCTGGGCGGCGGTCCGCGCGAGCATAAGATGCGCGAGGTTGGTGCAGGCGACGAGGAGTACCAAAGCCCACGTTATCGGTCGGATGGTGACGCTCGACGGGGTGTCCCGTCAGGTCATCGGCGTGCTTCCTGAGCTCCCTCGCCTGCCGCGTCTGGAGCGGCTCACCCCCATA
>JACDDJ010000652.1 GCA_013817065.1 Acidobacteriota bacterium | reverse complement strand
GCCTGGAGGTAATCGACCTCCAGGCCCGGCTGGCAGGTCGGCGGCCGGCCGGGCAGTCCGCCCGGCGTGATCGGGGCAGGCGGCTTGATCACCCGGAGGCCGCAGACGTCGACGGTGTAGACGCTGACGTTGGCCAGCCTCGCGTACTTGAATCCGCGCTCCATCAAGAAGCGGACCTGCGCGACAAGGGCCTGCTCCGCCATCGCGGAGCCGCCGCCGGAGGCGGACAGACCCATCGCCTGTGGCGCCGCCAACGCAGGATCGACCGGCACTCCCTGGCCGATGTAGATGATCGACTTGCGCCGATCGGGCAGCTTGCTCAGTGCCTCGGCTGCCTGCTGGACGACGCCCGCGGCCGACAACCAGTAGAACTCATCGCCACCGAGAGGTGACATGTCCCGGAATGCGACGCTGAACTTGTCCACCGCGGCGCGCAGCCGCGCGCGGTCCGCGGTGTAGTCCTGGGAGTTACGGTTGTCGCGCGTAAAGATGACTGCGGCGAGGTCGGACGGGCCCATCCTGTCGATGGCCTCATGGGCGGTCTCGCGGGTGTTCCTGATCGCTTCCGCGTCCGCCTCGATCATTCCGTCATCGATGATCAGCAGAAAGAGCCGTCGCTCCTCGATGCCGTCATTCGTTCGCACGTCGGGCGCAACCTCGCGCGTCCACTCAGCCGCTGCCTTCCCAGGTTCTTCGATCTCCACCGCGGTGAACACCGAGATCTCCTGCGGCACGCCGGTCTCGAGCACGGTGAAGTCCGCCGGCGTAAGGCCTCGCACCGGCCGGCGGTTCCGATCGAGCACAGAGACATCGAGATGCACGAGGTCGACGCTGCTCCGGAACGGGGGAGGCGGTGATTGGGACCGGCGAAACGCCGGCAGGGTGATACCGGCCAGGCACACGAGGCCAGCAGCGAGAAGGGCTCTTGTCATGACACTCCGGGGGCACACTGCGGGCGCACCGCGTGGGCGACGGTAGGCTGGCAGGCGGAGTGTATCGGAACTGAGCGTGAAAGCAAAGGGAGTGGCGCCCATCAGAGGGCGCCAACTTTCAGACGGTCTCGGCGTACTCCTCGATCGGCGGGCACGCACAGATCAAGTTGCGATCACCGTACGGATTGTCGACCCGAGATACCGACGGCCAGAACTTGTTGGCCTTCACGAACGGCAGCGGATAAGCCGCCTGTGCGCGCGTATACGGGTGCGACCACGTATCCGCGGTGACCTCTTCGGCCGTGTGGGGCGCGTTCTTCAGAACATTGTCTTTCGCGTCTGCCGTGCCGCCGACCACCGCGGCGATCTCCTGCCGGATCGCGATCAGCGCATCACAGAACCGATCGAGCTCGTCCTTCGACTCGCTCTCCGTCGGCTCGATCATCATCGTCCCAGCCACCGGGAATGAGACGGTCGGGGCGTGGAAGCCGTAATCCATGAGGCGCTTGGCGACATCCGATTCGTCAACCGACGCACCCGCGCCGCGCTTGAACGGGCGCAGGTCGAAGATCATCTCGTGCGCGACGCGGCCGTTGTGGTTCGCGTAGAGGACGTCGTAGTGCGGCTGCAGCCGCGCCTTCAGGTAATTCGCATTGAGGATCGCGTAGCGCGTCGCGTTGGTCATCCCCTCGGCACCGAGCATCCTGATGTAGCCGTACGAAATCAGGAGGATGCTCGCGCTGCCCCACGGCGCGGCAGACACGGCCGGAATACCCTTGGCATGTTTGAGATCGACCACCGGGTGCCCTGGCAGATACGGCGCCAGGTGCTTCGCAACCGCGATCGGACCCATGCCCGGACCGCCGCCACCGTGCGGGATCGCGAACGTCTTGTGCAGGTTCAAGTGGCAGACGTCCGCGCCGATCGACGCCGGGCTGGTGAGCCCGACCTGCGCGTTCATGTTCGCGCCGTCCATGTAAACCTGCCCACCATGCTCGTGGATGATGGTGCAGATTTCCTTGATGTCCTCCTCGAAGACGCCATGCGTGGATGGGTAGGTCACCATCAGCGCCGCGAGACTCGCCTTGTGCTGCTCCGCTTTGGCGCGGAGATCGCCGAGCTCGACGTTGCCGTTGCTGTCGCACTTCGTCACGACGACCTTCAAACCCGCCATCGTGGCGCTCGCCGGGTTGGTCCCATGCGCGCTCGACGGGATC
Organism: Acidobacteriota bacterium; assembly: GCA_013817065.1. GTDB lineage: Bacteria > Acidobacteriota > Vicinamibacteria > Vicinamibacterales > 2-12-FULL-66-21 > JACDCA01. The sequence continues at coordinate 960 of JACDDJ010000652.1, read as the reverse complement.
AGGACGATGTTCCGTTGAGCGTCACCGCGGTCGCGGTGATAGGCGCGGATCGTCATGAGGCCGGCAAACTCTCCCTGGGCGCCGGAGTTCGGCTGCAGAGAGACAGCCGCGAAGCCGGTAATCCGGCAGAGCGACTGTTCGAGCTCGTCGAAGATCTGCGCGTATCCCTTCGCCTGCTCCACCGGGGCGAACGGGTGCATCCGCGAGAACTCGGCCCAGCTGACCGGGATCATCTCCGATACCGCGTTCAGCTTCATCGTGCACGAACCGAGTGGAATCATGGAGGTGTCGAGCCCGACATCCTTCCGCTCGAGGCTCTTGATGTACCGCATCATCTTGGTTTCTGAATGATGCGAGTTGAACACCGGGTGGGTCAGGTACTGAGACGTCCGGTTCAGTTCCTGCGGCGCCTTCAGCGCGAACGATACGTCGGACTTGAAGATCGGTGTTCCAGTCTCGCCCTTCGTGGACGCGAAGGCTCCAACGATGTCGCGGACATCGTCGATCGTCGTCGTCTCGTCGAACGAGATGCTGATCGCTGTACCGAGGTAGCGGAAGTTGATGCCCGCGGCTTCTGCGGCCTTGCGAACCGCCGCGACCGGCGCACCTTCGAGGCGGATCGTGTCGAAGTAGGTCGAGTTTGCCTGTGTGAATCCCAGCGCCGTCAGCGCGTCTTCGGTCACACGGGCCATGTTGTGGACGCGTTCGGCAATCGCGCGCAGCCCGTGCGGACCGTGGAAGACCGCGTACATCGCGGCGATGTTCGCAAGGAGCGCCTGCGCGGTGCAGATGTTCGAGGTCGCCTTCTCACGGCGGATGTGCTGCTCGCGCGTCTGCAGCGCCATGCGCAGTGCGCGGTCCCCTTTCACGTCGACCGAGATGCCGATGACGCGGCCGGCCGCCTGGCGAACGAATGACTCGCGCGTTGCCATGAATCCGGCGTGCGGACCACCGTAGCCG
>JACDDJ010000651.1 GCA_013817065.1 Acidobacteriota bacterium | reverse complement strand
CGCGGGCTGGTGCGCCGGCCTGTCGACATGTCCCTCGTCGAGCTCGAGCGACTGGCTGCCCCGATGGGCACGGTACTGCTCGAGTGCGCCGGGAATACGAATCCGAACAACTTCGGGCTGATGAGCGCGGCCGCATGGACGGGCGTTTCGCTTCGGCGCGTCCTCGCCCGGGTGATCCCGCTGCGGAAGGCCACGCGCGTGCTCGTTTCGGGTTTTGACGATCATTCGCAGCCCTCCCGCTCGTCGGTCGCCGGGGCAAGCTGGATCTTCACCTTCGAGCAGCTCGAGGCGGCGGGAGCGTTCCTCGCGACTGACATGAACGGGAAACCATTGAGCCCGGATCACGGCTCCCCCGTGCGGCTCGTCGTACCGCGATGGTACGGCTGCGCCTGCATCAAGTGGGTCAACGAAATCCTCCTCGTCGACGAGGAGGCGCCCGTGACAAGCCAGATGCGTGAGTTCGCGGGGCGCACGTTTCAGGACGGTCAGCCCGAGCTGGCGAGAGACTACGCCCCGGCCACCATCGATCTGGCCGCGACAGCCGTTCGGGTCGAAAAATGGCTCGTCGACGGCCACATCGTCTATCGCGTGATTGGCGTGATGTGGGGGGGCGCGCGTCCGACCAACGCCCTGATGATTCGATTCAAGTCGACAGAACGATGGACACGCGTCGAGTCGTGCCCGCTGCCGCCGAACACGGCCACGTGGACGATGTGGTCGCACACGTGGCGGCCGGATTCGCCCGGATCGTATCAGGTGGTTCTGCGTGCCGACGATCCGGCCATTCCGACAGGCCGGCTCGATATCTACTTCTATCTGCGCGAAGTCCGCATCGACGAGGTGTAGTCGGCGCGCCGCCGGGGACCGCGTCGCGGTGTCCACCCTCAGGCGCCGGACTGGCGCACACGGGTGGCGTGCAGACTGTGGGGACATCACGTCGACAACCGCTCCTTTCGGGAGAAGACGGGGTCGCAGCGGTCCTGCCGCTGCGGCGAGCGGTACCTGCGGACCGACGGCTCACATACACGCGTCCGGCACACACTCTCGTGCTTTCTCGGACACCACACGTACGTCCGGATCGCCGACCGCGACGGGCATCACGAGTACGTGTGCCTGCAGTGCGGGCACCCGCTGATGTTCGGCGAGGATGGCGACCCGTACGGGGCGACGGAGGAATTCAAGAAAAAGGTCCGCTACCTGTGCGGTCTGTTCGGGCACCGCGTGCATCGCGTCACTTCGCGCGATGGATTCGTCGAGTATGCCTGTCACTGCGGACATTCTTTCCTGAAAGAAGAAGGGCCGATCCAGGTGATCCGTCATCCAGTGATCTGCGTCGCGGCCGGTCATTTCGTCCGCTATGAACGCTCGCGAGGGGGTATTCGGAGTACGTGTGCCGGAGACGATAGGAAGCATGAGCGAGGTCAGGAGGCAACAGAAGTCCCGTTTTCAGACCCGAGCCCCCACGGCACGGTCTATGTGAACACCACCAACAACGCCAATACCGGGCGGCCTCTCAGGGTGGCGGCGCTCAAGTCCAATGGCGGCGCGCAGAGCTATTTGTTCGCGGTTCCGCCGGGTGTCGGGTCCTGGTGTGGTGTGACCCGTTCAACGTTCCGGTGGCCGAGGCATCGATTCCGGCAACACCTTGAGCTGAACCTCGCTCAACCCGGGAACTCCGTCGATTCGATTCGCAACGCCGTGAGGGAACGCCCCATCCGCTCGGCAGGCTTCGGGTGTGTGTCCAGTAAATCGCTTGAAGTCGCGGATGAGGTGCGATTGGTCGTAGTAGCCGCAGCCCACGGCAATCTCCGTCCAGTCAACAGAACGCCCGATAGAGTCGATATAGAGCACCTCAGCGCAGCTTCGTCGCTCCCAGTCTGGCCAGCGATAGCATCACCTCGCGAGCTTTTGCGTTGTCCGAGTCGCTTGTTGGTGCAGCGTACATGCGCAGGCTGAAGCCTCTGGCACCAACGCGGACGAAAATCATGTTGGGTCCATAGAAGACGCCCCATCACCGATGCCGGGCACATCTTCACCGCCCGCGCCGATCATTTTACGGAAGTCATCGAAGCTCTTCTGTTTGACGGGGTGGGTGTTCACCGTCATGGAGCTGAAGCGGACAGACTGCGGGAGGGGAGGATTTGGAAAAGTTGTCGTCACCGACATCTGAGGCGGCGTCTTGAAGTCGCAAGGCACCCGGTTCCGCGTCCTCGACATCACCATCGTCGAGTTGCCAGCCGACGGCCGACTCGAGCTCCGATTTTGAGTAGAAGGTGCACGCGTCCGGCACCGGACCGCTCGCGACCGAAGCCGGAGCGCTGGTTGTCGCTTCCTGTGTTTCGACGGCTGCTTTCTTATCCGCCCCTTCACCGCCGCATCCAGTCGAAACGAGTAGCACGGTCAGAGGGAAGACAAACCGTATCCTTCGTGACGCTTCCTTCAACATGTGACGCTCCTTGTCTGGACGGATTCGTGGATGCGATCGCGCAATCCGGATTGGCCAACACGCCTAAGAATGCGACCAGGCATCGAGCTCGTCCAGTCACCGAGAGGTCCAACAACCCTGAATTTCGATGAAGTGATGAAGACAACATGATGAGTCTTTTTTTGCCATCTGAAACCTTGAGTGCATCCCTTCTGCTCGACCGGAAGGCCGGTGTCCAAATCAAGGACGATAGGAAGCATTAGCGAGGTCAGGAGGCAACATAAGTCCCGTTTTCAGACCCGAGCCCCCACGGCACGGCGCCGATCAGCGCTGGCGAATGGGCGTTCCGCCCCGAACACGGACGATTATTGCAGCAGTCACAACCCTGTCAAGCAGGCGATGGACGCCCGGATGCCGGCCCGGATAGACCTCCGGCGCACCGACGACCGGAGGCCGTTCCCTCACGCCGCCGATTCGTCCACGTCGACCTGGGCGTCGCCCGCCACGGCGAGCAGCGGCGGCGCACGCGCGGGACGAGCGACCGGCAGATCGGTCGGCAGGCCGAGATGACGCAGGACCCGCCGCCGTCGGAGCAGGCGCGTGCGCGCTGTCGGGCCCCGCGTACGGCTGGCTCTCGGGCGTCCCGGCGAGCATGTCGAAGGTCGAGACGAAGCTGAAGCACCTGAT
>JACDDJ010000095.1:1413-10663 GCA_013817065.1 Acidobacteriota bacterium | reverse complement strand
GCCCAAGCGTCGTCGGCAGCGTCCCCGTGAACCCGCGTTGATCGAGCAGGTTCTGTGCACCTGCGAACGCAGTGATGCCGCGAGCCACGTTCCTCGACAGGAGCACATCCACCGTCGAGAACGCCGGCAATCCCGCCTCCGTCCGACCCGGCACCGCGCGCACGTTGAGGTCGTCGTCAAACTGCCGGCCGACCGCTTGGAAGGTGACGGTCAGATCGCCGATCCGCTCATCGAGCATGTTGAACTGTGCGGTCGCGCGATGACGCGGCACCTGCGGCAGGTATCGTCCGACGAGCGCGGGATTGACCTCGAACTCGCGGACGACAGCGTCGTTATATAGATAGCCAGCCGACACGTTGACGCGCGCCGACGGACGCCAGTCGAGATCGACTTGCGTTCCACGAATTCTCGTCAAGCCCAGGTTCTGGCGCTGCTGCGTGACGACGTTCCCGGACACCGTCACCGTTACGTTGGAGACAGCATCCCGCAGCCGGTTGTCGAACCACGCGGCACGAAGGACGAGCGCCTGCACAGGCACGAATCGCACACCGAGCTCCACCGTCCGCAGACGCTCGGGGCCGAGGTTTTCATTCGCGAGCGTCGTCACGGCGCCAACACGAAACTGACGATACAACTCGTTCAGCGTCGGGGCGCGAAAGCCGCGGCCGACCGCGGTCCACAGGCTCAGTGAGGAGGTGGCCCTGAACAGGGCCGAGAGCCGCGGGGTTGTGACGACGTCCGAGCGGTCTGGCAGCGTCGGTCGATTGTTCGATGTCGGCTGCCCGTTCTGGTCAGTCTCGAGGTTGTATCCCCGGGTGTTGTTCCAGCGGTCGTGGCGAACGGCGGCGGTGAGGACGAGCGGGTCGATCGGCGCCGCGACGATTTGAGCGAACACGCCGACGTTGTCTTGCGCGCCTCCGGAGACTCGGCGAAGAACAGCCCGCGTGCCGGTCTGCGGATCGAGACCCTCTTCCTCACTGTCGCCTTCGACACGGCGCCAGTCGATGCCGGCGGTGAACACCGAGGCGCGCGGTGCGGCGTAAGTCCACTGGGCTGCCCCGCCGACACTCGATGACGGGACGTGCTGTTCGAGCGTCATCCGCCCCACACTGCGGACCGGCGTGGCGGCCGGTACGGCGAGGAAGTTACTGTGGAACCTGACCCGGTCGCCGAAGACCGAGGCTCGGGTCTCGCTCACACCTCTCGGCATCCGGACGTTGAGACCGAACGAACTCCACGTCGTGTGGTTCTGCTCCGGCGTGCGGTCGATTGTGCTGCGCTTTCCGTTCTGACGTGACTCATCGAAAATATCGGCTCGTCCCTGCACGGAGGTGCTGCCGGCAAAGCGGTAGCCGAGCGACCCGTAGACGCGACGGGACTCTGCCGAAACGTTCTCGTCGACCAGGCCGCGCTCCTCTTCAGGGAGCACAAGGTAGCCATCCGTGCTGAACGTGCCCGCATCCACCAGCGCCGTCCAGCCGTTCCTGCTGAATCCCGCCGACCCATCGAACCGCGGCGTCACCCGCTGCCCGTACTGCAGCGTTGCGGCGAGCCACGGCGCGGAGGGTTGCCGGGTGACGAGATTGATGGCGCCTCCCATCGAATAGTTGCCAAACAGGTTCGCGCCCGAGCCTTCCACGACCTCGATCCGCTCGATCGACGCCTGTGGAACGCGGCTCCATGCAACCCATCCGCCGAAAGGATCACTGAAGGGGGAACCGTCAATGAGGACGAGCGTCCGGCTCACTCCGCTCGGACCGATTCCGCGGAGCGAGACTCCCTGCGCGGTGGGATGAGCCGCCACACTGCTGGACCTTCGAAACAGGCTGAACGCGGGCAACTGCCGCAGGACGTCATCTGTCGTCATCGCCGGAGAGCGGTCGAGACGAGCCCGATCGACGATCGACACTGTCGCCGCAACATTGGTGAGTCGCTGCTCGATGCGGCCAGCGGTGACGGTGACGGACTCCGCGACGGTCGCGACCAGCGTGATCTCTAAGAGGACCGGATCGGACGAAGCGAGGCGGCGGTGAACGGTGCGGAAACCCGGCGCTGAAATAATGAGGACCACGTCTGCCGTCGAGATGGGCAGCGAGAACCGCCCGTCGGAACTTGTCCTCACGGTGACATCGCCAGTCCCCGACGGATCAGCGCCGATGAGCGCTCCGCTGATCGGCGCCCCGCTCGAGTCGCGCACCACGCCCGTTGCCGTCCTGACCTGTGGGCCGGCGACGACTGTCCACACGATCGCGAGACAAGCGATGAAAGCCATAGCCTGTCTCCGATCGTAGTGTGAAGTCGTGCTGAAGTCGACCGGATGAAACGCTGGCTCGGGCGGAAACCCTTATGCGTTCTCTTGGGTGAGTCTGAGCGTCAGAGAGCGGAAATATACATACGGTTCTCAACGCCCGCGCTCGATTGCCTGGCGGACCAGACCATTCAGGACCGCGCGGTCTGTTTTGCCACGCGCAGTTCTAGAGTGCGGCCGTGGCAGGGAGATGGTCCAGGATCGCAGCCGTCATCGGCTCGGTGTTGGCCGCGGGCCGATGCCGTCACCCGGCAGCGCCAGGATGGTTGCGTTCACACGCCATGACCGTACCCGACTTCAGCCGGGGTGGCGTTGAAGTCCGGCATCGCATAGGTGGGCGGCTTCACGCTCGTAGTGGACAGCCGCCCCGCGATTTCGACCAGGTCCGCGTCGGTCACGATCTTCTCGCGGTCCGCATGCTCGATCACGGCACGGTAGACAGCATCGAGCTCGCGACGCTCGAGCGTGATCCCGATCAGCTCGCAACGGCGCTGGACGGCGTGGCGTCCTGAGTGTTTACCAACGACGAGCGTCGCCTGGGGGGCGCCCACTTCCTCCGGCCGCATGATCTCGTAGGTTCGACGATCCTTCAGCATGCCGTCCTGGTGGATGCCGGCCTCGTGCGCAAAGGCGTTGCGCCCGACGATGGCCTTGTTCGCCTGGACCGGTTCACCGGTGAGGCTCGAGAGCAGCTGGCTCGAGGCATAAATCTGCCGCGTCGCGATGCCGTTGACAAACGGAAGCTTGTCGCTGCGAACACGCGTCGCCATCACGAACTCCTCGAGCGAGGCATTGCCGGCGCGCTCCCCGATACCGTTGATGGTGCACTCCACCTGGCGTGCGCCGCCCTCGATCGCCGCCAGGCTGTTGGCGACCGCGAGGCCGAGATCGTCGTGGCAGTGGGCGCTCCATGTCACCTGGTCCGAGCTCGGCACGCGTCCGATGATCGCCTGGAAAAAGTCGCGGATCTCGTCGGGGGTCGAGTACCCGACGGTGTCGGGAAGATTGATCGTGCGGGCTCCCGCCTGGATCACGGCCTCGACGGTGCGCCACAGGAAATCGGGATCGCTGCGGGTCGCATCCTCGGCCGAGAACTGCACGTCGTCGGTGAACTGGCGCGCGCGCCGCACCGCCGCCACCGCGGCGTCGAGACAATCCTGCCGTGAAATGCGGAGCTTCCGTTCGAGGTGGAGGTCCGAGGTGGCGATGAAGACGTGGATCCGGCGGCGCTCTGCCGGTTGAAGGGCCCAGCCGGCACGGTCGATGTCCTTCGCGTGGCAGCGGGCCAGGCCGGCGATGACCGGTCCGCGGACGGTCGTCGCAATCATGCGAACCGATTCGGCGTCCGCGTCGGAAGCGATCGGGAAGCCGGCTTCGATGACGTCCACCCCCAGCGCCGCGAGCTGCTTCGCCATGTGGAGCTTCTCGGTCGTCCGCATCGAGAACCCGGGCGCCTGTTCGCCGTCACGCAGGGTGGTGTCAAAGATCGTGATTCGCTGGTTGGACATGGTGCCATCCGTTGTAACGGATACCCCACGTCGAGTCCAATTTATTGTTTTTAGCTTTGTATAAGTTTCACTAATACAATGAGGGACGCAATGCAGTTGCATGATCTTCAGGCCTTCGCCACCGTCGCGGAAGAGCGCAGTTTCTCGGTCGCGGCGCGGAAACTTCATCGCACCCAGCCCGCGATCAGCCAGGCGGTCCGTCGGCTCGAGGACGAGCTCGGCGATCGCCTTTTCGACCGTTCGTCTCGAAACGGGGCGCTCACCGCCGCGGGTGTTCTCCTGCTCGAGCACGCGACGCGGCTGCTGAAGATGGCTTCAACCGCGAGCGAAGCGGTCAGGGCGCTCCACGAGGTGAGGAGAGGACGCGTCGCCATCGGCGCGAATGAAGCGGCGGTGCATTCACTCCTCCCCTATGTGCGGGCGTTCGCGGCACAGCACCCGGAAGTCGCCGTAGACGTGCGCCGTGTTCCGTCTCGGCGGATGGCGGGAGAGTTGCTCGACCGCTCGCTGGACTTCGCTGTCATGACCTTTCTGCCGCGCGAAGCCGGCCTGCAGGCGATCACCCTGGCGCGCGACGAACTGGTGCTCCTGACCCATCCCGCGCACCCGCTTGCCTCCCGAAAGCGGGTCTCACTCGAGGAGGTCGGCCGCCAGGTCGTCATTGCGCACAACGACCCGTCGCCGGCGCGAGAACGAGTCCTCCGGCTCTACCAACGCAAGCACGCCGCGATCAACATCCAGATCTCCCTGCCCAGCCTGGACGGAATCAAACGCGCGGTGGAACTCGGCGTCGGTGTCGCGGTGCTGCCGCGTCGATGTGCACTGACAGAGATCGAGCGGGGCGACCTCGTCGCGGTGAAGGTCCCGGGCCTCGGCGGCGTGCAGGTGGTGCGGTTCGTCTTCCGAAAGGCGGGGGATCTGTCACACGCCGCCGCGGCGTTTCTTCAGTTGCTGAAGTCGCCGGTCACATACGGCAAGCGCGCCGCGACTGCGCGGACCTCGTCATAGCGTTCGAGTAACAGACCGGTCGCGTCCCAGCTACCGGTGAGGAGCCCGTCGCGTGCGGCGACCGGGAGGCTGACCGAAAACGTCAAGGCTCCACCGCTGACAGTCATCGCTTCGAGATCGAGTTGGAAGATGAGGTCCGGTTGCTGTTGCGCCGCAGCCTGGAGCGCCGCAGCAGCGTCCGCGGTCACTGTCGGGCACGGCATCCCGATCGCCATCGAGTTGCCGAAGAAGATCTCCGAGAACGACTCGCCAACAACGGCGCGGATCCCACGGCGGCGGATCGCCTGCGGCGCATGCTCCCGCGACGAGCCGCAGCCGAAGTTCGCGTTCACAAACATCAGGACCGCACCGGCATACGCCGGGTTCGACACCGGATGGACAACGTGTGACTGCGCCCGGTCGTCCTCGAACAGGTGCTTTTCGAGCCCGGTGAAGGTGATCGATTTCAGGAATCGCGCCGGGATAATCCGATCGGTATCGACGTTGTTCCCGACGATGGGCAGCGACGTGCCGCTGATGCGGGTGATCCCTTCAGGCGCCATGATCGAACGTCCTGACATCAACGACTTCACCGGCAACCGCGGCAGCCGCGACCATGGCCGGGCTCATCAGCAGGGTCCGGCCGAGCGGACTACCCTGTCGCCCTTTGAAATTACGGTTGGACGAAGACGCACAGATCTCGCGGCCTTCGAGTTTGTCGGGGTTCATCGCCAGGCACATGGAGCAGCCGGCACCCCGCCACTCGAACCCGGCGTCGGCGAAGACATGGTGGAGCCCTTCGCGTTCGGCCGCCGCCCGAACCGCCTGTGAGCCGGGGACGACCAGCGCCCGCACACCCGGCGCCACCCGGTGCCCACGAACGATGCGAGCCGCCTCGCGCAGATCTGAGAGCCGCGCGTTGGTGCACGATCCGACAAACGCGACATCGATTCGCGTCCCGGCAATTGGATCGCCGGCCCGGAATCCCATGAAGTCCAGCGCTTCACTGATCGCGGCGTCGTCGGCGGATCGGGCCTCGCCAGTACTGGGCAGCCGCTCGTCCACGTAGACGGACTGTCCCGGATTGATCCCCCACGTCACGGTCGGGCGAATCTCGCTGCCATCGATGACCACTTCATCGTCGAAGGCAGCATCTGGATCCGACGCCAGGCTTCGCCACCAGCTCGCGGCGGATTCGAACATCTCGCCCTGCGGCGCGAACCGTCGTCCGCGGAGATAATCGATCGTCGTTTCGTCGGGATTGACGTATCCGACGCGCGCGCCACCTTCGATCGACATATTGCAGATCGTCATCCGCTCGTCCATGGTCATCCGATTGACGACCTCGCCGCCGTACTCGTAGGCGTAACCGACGCCGCCGTTCACACCGAGGCGCCGGATAATTTCGAGGATCACGTCCTTGGCATACACCCCTGGAGAGAGTCGGCCGTTCACGAGGATGCGGCGCGTCTTCAGCGGCTCGAGGGCGAGACACTGTGAGGCGAGAACGTCGCGCACCTGCGATGTGCCAATCCCGAACGCGATCGCACCGAAGGCGCCGTGAGTGGACGTGTGGCTGTCGCCGCAGGCGATCGTCATGCCGGGTTGCGTCAGGCCGAGCTCGGGACCGACGACATGGACGATCCCCTGGGACCCCGAATCCAGATCGAACAACTGGATGTTGGCTTCACGGCAGTTACGCTCGAGCGCCGACAGCATGTCCTCAGCCAGGAGGTCCGAGAAGGGACGGCGCTGATCCCTGGTGGGGACGATGTGGTCGACCGTGCCGATCGTCCGGTCGGGGAACATGACCTTGCCGCCGCGGGCGCGCAGCATGTCGAACGCCTGCGGCGTGGTCACCTCGTGGATCAGGTGAAGACCCACGAACAACTGCGTCTGACCGTTCGCGAGCTTGCGCACGGCATGCGCGTTCCACACCTTCCGGAAGAGCGTTTCGGGCATCGAGAAAAATGGTACAGCAGCTACGGCACGCGCCAGAGAAAAACCTTGTGGCGGCCAAGGCGCCGGAACGTCGCGGGATTCCAGTCACCCATGTCCCACATGTAAGAAACGACCCGTCCACCGGGCGGCAGCTGCTCACGCAGCTTGGGGCGCAGCTTCAAGTTCGGCTGCGGATGCAGGAACAGCGTGACGACGGTGGCGCCGCGCAGATCGGCGTTATACATGTCGCCGAGCCTGAACTCGACTTTGTCGGCGACCCCCTCCTCCTGTGCGCGGGCCTGGGCACGGGCGAGCAGTACCGGATCGATCTCGACGCCGACACCGCGCGCCCCGTACTCCCGCGCCGCGGTGATCGGAATGCGGCCCTCTCCGGACCCGAGATCGTAGACGACATCCCCTGGACCGACGCCGGCCATCTCGAGCATCGCGCGGACGACCGGCATGGGCGTGGGCTCGAAGCGCACGTCGCGGCCGGGGACCGTTCGGCATGCGAGACCCGCAAGCAGCATGGACGGCAGCGCGATGAGCGACAGCCGCGTGGTGAGAGTCACGCCTCCATTATGACCGCCGGGGCCTGGCGCGCCGCCGACGGCGGCACAGGTATGCTCTCAAGCGTGGTTCCTGATACTCGCGACGAAGCGTGGCTCGCCGCCCTGAACGACCGGCATTTTGCCAACCTGACGCAGTCCGAAGTCACGCGCGCCTTGCGGGCACTCTCATCCTGTTACGTGGAGCGCCGCGACAAGCTCGCGCGTGGCGGGGCGCTGGACGGCGCCGGCAAACGCGCGGCCTTCGCGCTCTTCTATGGTCCGCAGCACTTCGTCCTCACGCGCGCCATCGTCCGCAGTCTCGAGATCGCCGCGAACCGGGTCATCGATCTGGGATGCGGAACCGGATCCGCCGGCGCCGCGGCGGCAATCGCCTGCGGCGATGTTCCGGTCGACGGCTTCGACGTGAGCCCCTGGGCGGTGGCCGAGGCGAACTGGACCTACCGGGTCCTCGGCCTTCGCGGCCGCGCTACCGAGGTGAACCTCAAAAGGCTGAAGATCCGGGCCGAGCCCGGCGGTCTCGTGCTCGCCTCCTACGCAGTGAATGAGTTGCCCGACGAGGCGCGCGCGCCGCTTCTTGCGCAACTGATGGCCGCGCATGCGGCCGGCGCTTCAGTCCTGGTGATCGAGCCGATCGCGCGTCGTGTGAATCTCTGGTGGAAAGGGTGGGCGGTGTCGGTGCTCGGAGCCGGCGGCCGGGCGGACGACTGGCGCTTCCGGGAGCTGCTTCCGCCCCGACAGCGGACGCTGGCCAAGGGCGCCGGACTGGACGTGCAGGAGATGACGGCGCGGACGCTTTACCTCCCTGAACGGAAGCCGGCGTGAGCCGATGGACCTGCCGGGAGTAGAATTCGAACGCAGTTCCCCAGATGTATCAGTCAGACCCGACTCCGGCGCCGCGCTGCGCCATGCGGTAGCGTCGCCATGTCGCTCGGCTTATCGCTCCCACAGAAACGCCGCCTCAAGCTCTGGTTCTACGAAGGGGTGAGGGAGCCGGACGGACCATATGCCCTCGAGGCACACGTCCACCAGTCGGCCTGGTGGAAGGTGATGTGTCTCACCGGCGTCGATTACTTCTCGACGCTTGGTTACCAGCCAGGGATCGCCTTCCTTGCCGCCGGCGCTCTTTCTCCGCTCGCCACCCTGGTCCTGGTCCCGCTGACGCTCTTCGGAGCCCTGCCCATGTACCGCCGGTTGCGGAGCTCAGCCCGCACGGGCAGGGCAGCATCGCGATCCTGGAGGAGCTGCTGCCGCGATGCGAGGGAAGGCGCTGGTGCTGTGTCTGCTTGGATTCGCGGCCACCGGTTTCATCATCACGATCACTCTTTCAGCGGCCGACGCGACGGCACACGTAATCGAGAACCCGCTTGTTCCAGCGTGGTTGCACCATCCGATCGCGATAACGCTGGTCTTGCTGACCGCGCTCGCGGCGGTCTTTCTCAAGGGCTTCCGTGAAGCGGTCGGCATGGCGGTGCCGATCGTTGTCATCTATCTCGCCTTGAACACCGTGCTCATCGGCTGGGGGCTCCAGCACCTGGCCAGGCACCCGGATTTGTTCTCGTCATGGACCGCGGCGGTTGCCGGCTCGCACGGCAACCCGGCGATGATGGTGCTCTTCGTCCTGCTCCTGTTCCCGAAACTGGCCCTCGGCCTCTCGGGCTTCGAGACGGGCGTCGCGGTCATGCCGCTCGTCCGCGGCGAGGCCGGGGATACCGAGGAGAAGCCGATCTGCCGGATCCGCAACACGAACAAGCTGCTCGCGACCGCCGCATTGATCATGAGCGTGGCCCTCGTCGGCAGCAGTCTCATTACGACCCTCCGTATTCCGCCAGCGGAGTTCGAAGTCGGCGGCCGGGCATACGGCCGCGCGCTGGCGTTCCTGGCGCACGAGCATCTTGGCTTCGCCTTCGGCACGGCGTATGACGTCAGCACGGTGG
>JACDDJ010000095.1:0-1403 GCA_013817065.1 Acidobacteriota bacterium | reverse complement strand
ATCCTGTGGTTTGCCGGCGCATCCGCGATGGTCGGGCTGCTGAATCTCGTGCCCCGCTACCTGCCGCGCTACGGCATGGCCCCGGAGTGGGCAAGAGCCAATCGCCCGCTCGTGCTGATCTTCACAGCGATCGCATTCGGCGTGACGATCTATTTCAAAGCCGGCGTCAGCGTCCAGGGTGGCGCCTACGCCACCGGCGTGCTCGTGCTGATGGGTTCAGCGGCCCTCGCGGTGACGCTGGCGGCGTGGCGTGAAGGGCAGCGATGGGCCGGTTACCTGGTGCTGACGGTGATCTTCATCTACACCACCGTCGTCAACATCGTCGAGCGCCCTGAAGGCATCAAGATCGCCTCCTTCTTCATCGTCACGATCATCGCGACCTCGCTGGTGTCGCGCGTGCTGCGCTCCACCGAGCTGCGCGTACAGGGCATCGAAGCGGATCCGCTTGCGGAGGAGACAGGCGACGCGCCGCTGCGGATCATCGCGAATCGTCCTGACACTGGCTTCGCTGCGGAGTATGAACACAAGCTCCGCGAGGCGCGCGACTCGCATCATCTTCCGCCGGACGAGCGGGTACTCTTTATCGAGATCCAGCCCGGGGATGCGTCGGAGTTTTCGGACCGGATCCAGGTTCGCGGCTTCGAAGTGGGGGATCACACGTGTTGAAGTGCGTGAGTCCGGCGATCCCGAACGCGATTGCCGCGATCCTCCTTCATGCGAGAGACGTCACCGGCAAGATCCCGCTAGCCTACTTCGGGTGGACCGAAGGCAACCCGATCGTCTACCTGCTAAAGTTCCTCGCCTTCGGCGAAGGCGACACCGCGCCGGTGACGCGCGAAGTGCTGCGCCAGGCGGAGCCGAATCCGGTCCGCCGTCCGCGTATACACGTCGGCTGATCGTCGGGAGGTTGCGGAGGTCACGGGGACGTTCAGCACGGGGGCACGTGGACTCGGAGACGCACGGGGAAGAGGATTCGTTGCAGCAGCAATCCCCTCCGTGAAACTTTGTGCCTTTGTCGTAGCTCTGTGAGAGGTGCGTTTTGAAGCGCAGCGAAACAGCCGAGAGCAGGAAGTTGGAAGCGAGAGCTGGGGGCCAGGCTACTCGAACAACCCCACCGCGCACTCGTCGACGCCGTGGCCTTTGACCGCGGTGACTTCGAACTCGAGCCGCTCGTAGCGAACCGTGTCGCCCACGACCGGCGTTCTTCCCAGCAGCGTCAGGACCAGTCCGCTGACGCTGTCGACTTCCTCATGCTCCATGTCGAGGTCGAACTGCTGGCCAACTTCTTCGACTCGCATAGTCCCGGGAACGCGCAGCTTGCCTGAGGCGTCGCGATAGTACGGCGGCGCGTCGGTGGGGCTCTCGGCGATCTCACCGACGACTTCTTCGAACAGGTCCTCGAG